>CAZHAI010000007.1:0-21066 GCA_964530645.1 uncultured Rikenella sp.
CCGTGCTGACATGGAGTATCACGGTGTGCCTGAAGCTGACATCGTTACATATCTCGCCCAGGCTGCCCTGACAATGCCAGCATCCGTCGAGGCAGCACAGGAGCTGGTCATGACTCAGAAGTACATTGCCAATACCTTTGAGACTACAGAGTCATACTTCGACTTCATCCGTACCGGTTATCCGAAACTTGATTTTACAACAATCAACCAGGTGATAAACACAAACACCTTTCCAAGGAGGAATCCTTATCCGCCGGATGAGATTGAGAAGAATCCTTCAATCTCTGCCCTGGGGCAGCCCGACTACTTCAGGAAGGGCACGGCATGGGACACCAAGCCTTTCACCTGGAGGTCCGGGACAAAATAGTAATTAGTTAACTTTGATGGGGCCGCTGATGGGCTAAACATTGGCGGCCCTTATTTTTTAACCATAAATCAATCATCATGCAGAAAATCAGGACAGACCTACTGAGAATCATCGTTCTATTTTTAATTTCCGCTTTATCATTCCCGCTAAGGGCGCAGCAGTCGCTGCCCGGCGGTTACGATGCATTCACCTACCGCAACCTGGGGGCATTCAGGATAAGCGCATGGGTGGGAGCAGTTGCAGTGCCCGAGAATCCGGGTGAAAAACACAAATACACATGGTATGTCGGGCCGCGCAGCGGGGGAGTGTGGAAGACTGTAAATAACGGCACCACATTCGAGTGCATCTCTGACCAGTTCAATACAGGCGCCATCGGTGACATAGCAGTGGCACCGTCCGATCCTGAAATTGTATGGGTGGGCACCGGCGATGCATTCAATGCAAGGTCTTCCTATTACGGCAACGGCATCTGGAAATCAACCGACGCCGGCAAGAGCTGGACGAACATGGGCCTGATAAAATCACGCCACATTGCGAGGATCATGATTCATCCCAAAAACCCGTCTGTTGTTTGGGTGGCTGCAATGGGAAACCTCTGGTCAGCCAACGAGGAGAGAGGAGTTTTCAAAACGATCAACGGCGGAAAGAGTTGGGAGAAGGTGCTTTATATCGATGATAAAACCGGGGTGATTGACCTTGTTGTCAATCCTGTTAATCCTGATATACTGTATGCGGCAACATATGAGAAGGAGCGGACGGCATGGAACTATGAGCCGGGTGGTGTGAAGAGCCGCATCTACAAGAGTGTTGACGGAGGTCGCAACTGGAGCGTGCTATCAGGAGGCCTGCCATCAGGGCCCCTTGGAAGGATTGGTCTTGATATTCACCGGGCTGATCCAGATATCGTTGTTGCCGTAATACAGAACCTGAATCTGAAGCCGGGTGTTGACCCGAATACACCCGTTCCATTTGATGAATTCACCGATCACTCATTTGACAACCTGATCGGGGGCGAGGTATATATCACCCGCGACGCCGGGAAGAAGTGGAAGAGGATCAATGATCCCGAAAAGAACGATGTAAGCGGCAAGGCCGCTTACAGTTTCAACAGGATAGCAATTGACCCGGTTGATCCTGACAAGGTGTATGTGGTTGGTGTGGGCATGTTCTACACCCTTGACGGCGGAAAGACCTGGCCTCTCGGCAGGCAGCAGGACCGTTTCCAGACCAACTTCGGTGACAACAGGGTCTTCTGGATCAACCCGAAGGACCCCAGGCACATGATGCTCGGGTCAGACGGAGGAATCTATTCGACATATGACGGAGGGCTGTCGATGAACCACTACTATCACATTCCTCTTGGCGAGGTTTACCACGTGGAGGCGGACATGGAGACTCCCTACAATATTTACATCGGGCTGCAGGACCATGAGGCATGGAAGGCTCCGTCGAATGGCTGGGCAGGTGCCATAAGCGCTTCCGACTGGGTGATAACGGGTATGTGGGACGGCATGTATTCGAAGGTAGACCGTGAGAACAACAGGTATATTTTTTACACCACGCAGTTCGGCTCGCATCACAGGGTTGACCAGGCAACAGGCGAGAGGGTGCCGATAACCCCGGTTGCCGGCAAGGATCAGCCCTATTACCGTTTTACATGGACCACTCCGCTGGCACTTTCTCCGCACAACAATGCAATCATCTACACAGGGGCACAGAAAGTGCTTCGCTCGGTTGACAGGGGTAACAACTGGGAGGAGATCAGTGGTGACCTGACCGACAACGATCCGGAAAAAATCCGCGGCAAGGGACATATTCGCTACTGCACCGTAACTACCCTGGCTGAGTCGCCCGTAAAGGCCGGCATTATATGGGCAGGAACCGATGACGGCCATGTTCATGTTACAAGTAACCACGGTCATTCCTGGAAAGAGGTGACGGCATCGATGGCTGATGCCGGAGCACCTGCAGGGATGTGGGTAAGCAGGGTCTTCCCCTCAGCTTTCGAGGCTGGCACAGCCTATGTTTCCAAATCGGGTTACACCGATGACATAATGGAGCCACACGTCTATGTCACAAACGACTTCGGGGTTACCTGGAAGAAGATAACGTCAGGGTTGCCCTATTTCCCTGTCAGCGTTGTGATCGAGGATCACCGCAACCCGAACCTTCTTTTTGCCGGAACCGACAACGGCGTATATGTATCGCTTAACAGGGGAGAGAACTGGGAGGCGCTGAGAGCGAACATGCCACCGGCCGTGGTTCGGGATATTATGATTCACCCACGGGAAAACGATCTTATTGTCGGTACCTACGGAAGGGCTGCGTGGATCACTGACATATCGCCGCTGCAACAGGTTACGCCTGAGATAATTCAGAAGCCGCTGCATCTCTTCGCCATTGAACCGAAGCCGCAGATGAATTTCTCACAGCAGGCCAGGTGGGGTAATTACCAGATGACCGGGAGCAACCATCTGCTGACTGAGAACGAACCAAACGGCCTCGAGATTTGGTTTTACAGGTCCGGGACCCTTAAGGATGAGTCTGTGGTGACCGTGACTGACAATGCAGGTAAACGCATTTTTGAACAGAAGCTGAAACCCGGGACGGGTATCGGAAAGATTTTCTGGAATACTGCAAGAACTGAGCCGGGGACCTATACGGTGACCCTGACCTGCGGAAGCACTGGTGAAAGCATGACCGGCACTGTCCTTGAGAGGTGGACGTGGCCCGTTCTCAACTACGATGGCGGCAGGGCGTTTGGAATTTCGGAACGATAATGTTTCCTTTGCTCGCCTTATTGAAAACTCAAGTGTAATGGCCGCCGAAACAGATAAAAAAGGAAATGGTTTGACGATGAAGACTGTTCGCAGGATTCATCGTCTGACCGCCTCCTTTCTCTCTGTTGCTTTGATAATAGTAGCTGTTTCGGGCATCCTGCTGGGATGGAAGAAGAACAGCAACGGCTATCTCCATCCTGATTCCCACCAGGGCACCACAACTGACTTTACCCGGTGGCTGCCTCTCGATTCACTCAGGACAATAGCCGTAATGACCGTGCGCGAAAGAGGCAGGGAGGGGTTGAACGAAGAGATTGACCGGATTGATATAAGGCCTGACAACGGGATGGTCAAGTTCGTCTTTGCCCATCACTACCACGGAGTGCAGCTTGACGGCGCCACAGGGGCAGTGCTGCAGGTTGAGCACCGGCGGTCGGATGTTGTGGAGGACATCCATGACATGTCTATTATTGACAAGCTGCTGGGTGTGGAGGGAGAGATCTTCAAGCTGATTTACACAACATTTACCGGGTTGTCACTTCTGCTATTTACGGCTACGGGTATATGGCTCCGGTACCCGTCGAAGAGACGCAAGTAATCTTTCCTGCCCTCCTGCTGACGGCAACCAGCTATAGTTCAGGCAACAGGTAGTAATATGAAGTCAGCGAGAAGCTGACAGTGGTCTTTACCCAGTGCCACATCTCAATATCTGCTTTCAGGGACTCTTCAAAAGGTATGGCGTCGAGTATGCGATAGCGCATGTTGACGCTCATCCCGGGATGGAAGTTGCCTGAGCCTGCAGGCTGAGCAATGAGAGGGTGCTCGAACTCTTCCGGCCTGCACCAGGCATAGCCGAAGTAGTCCTCGGTACCGGTACCGATTGAAGACGGGAAGATCTCACCGTCGACATATATTTTTTCATCACCTTCGCCCCACCAGGCATCCGCCGTGTTGAAAATGGTGATTGCATCGCCGGCATAAACTCCCTTCCCGTTCAGATCAGCAATTGTGACATCCTCGTGAAGGCCGGTTCCCCCGGTGTTTTCAGAGCCGGCTGTTTCGAAGTTGTCATACTCCCGCCATGATGCTCCAAAGTGCATTGAGGAGTTGTCCCAGTTGTAGGGGGTTAGGGTCAGTCCGGCACTTATGCCGATACTTTCTGCTGCACTGTTGAAGATGGTGATCCGGCAGCTGTCGCGGAAGGGCATCAGCCAGAAGAAGCTTAAAGTGCCTTCCGGGTCGGTGGCAGTGAAACGGGTCCTGTAGCTGTTAAATGAATAGCCCGTGCCGAAAAAATTCCCTGCCGGTACCTCTACTGTCTCCCGGTCATCGAAGGCCATCCTGATGACAGTACCTTTCAGTGCTGCTGAGGTATCCCTCGCGGTGAGCAAGAGAGAGAAGCTGCTGACTGCAAGTCCTCTTCCGATTACAGGGACGGAAATTTCCCCTCCGGGAGCCAGGGTTCCTTCAAGGGATCTCTTCATGTCATCGTTTGTCTCCAGGTCGGGCCCGGAGAGCAGGTCAGATGCACATGCAGAAATTGCCAGGGAATCGGCCTTGAAGAAACCGCTCCTGACTGACTCAACTCTGGTGCCCTCCTCGTATAGCCTTGCATTGATGTTGTAATATATTGAAGGAGTGCGTCTTTGAGGGTTTATGACTACAGAATCGTTTTCAAGTGTGATTTTGCACTTTTGAGAAAAGGGTATCGGGAGGTAGAGGTCGTAGCCCCGTCGCTGCGGTTCAGTAAGTGGCGAAACGGAACTGCTCAGCGGTGCGGGGGCAAGAACGCCTTCCCCGACCAGCTGAGGGGCCAATCCCTCAATAACCGGGGTATCCTGACTGTCGATATAGACTCTGATATAGGAGTTCAGGGCGTTTTCGTTTCCGAATGTCATCCACCAGCGGACTATGGCGCCCGGGCCGTCTGTCTCAAGCATCACGAATTCACGCCGGCCCTCATTGCTCTCCTCGCGGATGAAATGAGTGTAGTCGTTGTTTGCAAACCACCCCGTACTGTCGGGGTGGATGCTGCGCCTGTCATATGAGCTGTATTGCACCAAACGGTAGGAGGGGTCAGAAAAGCGGGTAACGGACTCAGAGTCAGTCATCTCCCTGAGAAGTGACCGGAATGTGACGATCTTTTCATTGCTGCAGGAGTGGGAGAGCGTTAAGGCTGCCAATGCAACCAGGCTGGTAAGGAGGAATCCGGGCTTTTTCATGGATCAGGCTTTGGGATTAAAGTTATTCATTCGGGCAAAATATTTACATTGCAATCTGAATTATAAACCTCTGATATGAAAAAGGCTCTGTTTTTAATGGCTGTGGCTGCATTGATTGCCTCATGCAAGCCAGCTGAGACCGGTTTCCTTAAAACGGATGGACGGCATATAGTTGACGGAAGCGGTGATACGGTGCTCCTGAGAGGCATCGGGCTCGGAGGATGGATGCTTCAGGAACCTTATATGCTGAAGCTGGCAGGTGTCGCCCCGGCGCAGTATGATATCAGGAAAAAGATCACAGCACTTGTTGGAGAGGAGAGATGCGGGGAGTTTTATTCTGCCTGGCTGGCCAATATGGTGACCCGTCGGGATATCGATTCTCTGAAGGCATGGGGCTTCAACTCCGTCAGGCTGCCCATGCATTACAACCTCTTCACCCCCCCGGTGGAAGCAGAGCCGGTGGCAGGCGAGTTCACCTGGATTGAGAAGGGGTTTGAGATGACCGACTCGCTGCTGGCCTGGTGCGCTGCCAACGAAATTTACCTCATTCTTGACCTTCACGCCGCTCCCGGAGGGCAGGGGAATGACATCCCTATTGCAGACGTGGACACAACCAAACCTAAACTCTGGGAGAACGAGGTTAACCGGTGGAAGACCATTGCTTTATGGCATAAGCTCGCAGAGCGATACAGTGACGAGCCGTGGATAGGCGGTTACGACCTGATCAATGAGACCAACTATCCCCTTGAGGGCAATGTGGCACTGCGGAAGCTTCTAACAGAAATAACCGCAGCAATACGGATGGTGGATACAAATCACATCATCTTCATCGAAGGAAATCATTTTGCGACTGACTTCGAGGGACTTACCCCGCCATGGGACAGTAACATGGTTTACAGTTTCCACAAATACTGGAGTCCGACAACGGTTGAGACCATTCAGAATTTCCTGGATATCAGGGATGCACATAATGTTCCCTTGTGGATGGGCGAATCGGGCGAGAACAATAACGAATGGTACCGTTCGGCCGTTCAGCTTTTTGAGGCTGACAGCATAGGCTGGGCATGGTGGACGCTCAAGAAACTAGGGTCTGAGAGCGGTATCATGAATGTGACGATACCTGGTGGTTACCAGCAGATAATTGATTACTGGAAGGGTACAGGTCCGGCCCCATCGCCCGATGAGGCGCACCGTGTACTGATGCAGCTCGCCGGGAATACCCGGATTGAGAATTGCAGTGTCAATTACGGGGTGCTGACGGCATTATTCGGAAGGTAGTCCTCGGATAAAAGTCGACAGTCGGCAGTCCACAGTGTGCAGTCAGTTTACTGAACGGGAGATCGGAGACCCCTAAGTATAAATACTCCCGAAAAATGGGCTAAAAGCCCGTTCCCGGCCTCATAACTCCTTGCTAATTTTGAACTTCCCTTAAAGGGCTACTAACAGACTTATGGAAGATCTCTATTCAAGGCTCATGCAGGATATCCGCTTCGAGGAGGGACTGAAGGCCTGTATGAACTGCGGAATCTGCACGGGCATCTGCCCTGCTGCCGAATATTACAACTATGACCCGCGCAGGGTCGTGGATCTTGTTCAATCGCGTAACAATGACGTAATCAGGGAGTTATTGAAGAGCGAGACTATCTGGTACTGCGGCCAGTGCATGAGCTGCAAAACCCGATGCCCCAGGGGCAACACCCCCGGGATGGTGATCATGGCCCTGAGGAAACTCTCACAGGAGCTTGGGTATTTCACAGCATCTGAAAAGGGCAGACAGCAGTTTGCCATCAAGCGTACTGTGGGAGACAATGTTCTCAAACACGGATACTGCGTTGTATCATACGATGTTGATCCCGAAGCCCACCCCGAGCAGGGCCCGGCATGGGAGCACTATTTCAAATACATGGACGATTCCCTGGCGCGGCTAGGCGGTGAGCTGAACGGCAAGGAAGGCCCCACGCGCCTCATCGCGGACGATGTGCTGGATGAGCTGAAGAGCATTTTCAAAGTAACGGGTGGCCAGGAGCTTTATGACGCCATCGAGGAGGCCTCGGAGAAAAAGGCTGAAGAGATGGGCATGGAATTCAAAAAAGAGGGGCGCGACTTTGAATATTACAGGCATGTTGTCTCGGCTGACAGCGGCAGTCACCAGTGTGAACCGGAGGATGTAAGAAAGGATGTCTATGAAACCGGAAGGTAAGAAGCGTATCTGGGCGGAGTACCAGAAAGAGATTCCTGACGATCACTTCTTTTATGTCAGGTCGTGCATCAGGCAGACATTTTTTGCCGGATCGGAGCAGTACTTCCTGAAGATATTGCGGGACGACCTGGGCAAGGATGTATTTGAGGATCCGAGGCATACAACCTGTACAGGCATCGGTTATCACGGCGACGTGGTTCCTTTCGAGACCATTCAGGCTGTCGTGGCACGCCACTTCTCACTGGCCACTGAGGCCGGGTACAGGCATATTGCAATTTCCTGCGTTACATCTTTCGGAATCTATTCCGAGATTCTGGAGACATGGAAGCATTTTCCGGAGACCCTGGAACGGACCCGTGACGATCTTTATAAGGCCACCGGACGGACCTTTGATGTACCGGAAACCATATCTCACACAAGCGACATCATATACAAATTCAGGGATGAGATAGCCCGCAAGGCAAAGTACAACCTGGTTGACATCGCCACCGGCAAGCCTCTGAAGGTGGTTGAGCACATCGGCTGTCACTACTCGAAGATGTTCCCGAAGTACGGTGTCGGCGGGGCGGAGTTTCCCCATGTGCTGATTGGCATGATTGAGTCGTGGGGTGGTGATGTGATCGATTATCCCGAGCGGCGCCACTGCTGCGGCTTCGGATTCAGACAGTACTTGGTCCAGGCGAACAGGGGCTATTCACTCTTCGCCTCGCGCAAGAAGTTCGAGTCAATGGAGCCCTATCAGCCTGACATGATCATTGCAAACTGCCCAGGCTGCACCATGTTTATGGACCGCTGGCAGTACACGATAAATGAAATTGACGGTATCACTTACGGAGCGGGCGGTCAGGGCATTCCCGTACTCACCTATGAGGAGGTTGCAGGTCTTGTGCTTGGATATGACCCGTGGGAGCTTGGCCTGCAATTCCACAATGTGCAGTCGCTTCCCCTTCTCAGCAAGATGGGGATCAAGGCCGATCCGGCACGGCGTTTCCTTGCAAAGGACGGCAGCAGGCTGCCTGAACCTGCCAACCTGATCAACGGATGAAAGGCACCCTGAAACATGTGATTGTTGCCGGTGGCGGTGTCGCCGGGATGGAAGCTGCAGGGTCGCTGGCAGAGATGGGTTACAGGGTCACCCTCGTGGAAAAGGGGGAAGATCCGGGAGGGCATCTCCTCCGCTGGCATGCTCTCTTCCCCGACCGCAGGCCTGCGGATGAGGTGAGGAGCTACCTCAGGAAACGGATAGGGCATCACAACATAAGCGTCATAACCCGCACGATGGTTGAGAAGATAAAGCATCACCCGGGCGGGACTGTCTCCGTTAACCTCTCCGGAGGTACGGAAGAGAAGGCAGATGCGGTTATCGTCGCAACCGGCTTTGATCTTTTTGATGCCCGCCGGAAGGAGGAGTACGGTTACGGTATATATGACAATGTGATCACCTCGGCGGAGCTTGAGGCGATGTTCAACAGGGGACGCGTGGCGAAAGCTGACAACTCGGTACCGCACCGTATCGGGCTGATCCACTGTGTTGGCTCGCGCGACGAGAAGGTGAACAACAACCACTGTTCCAAGGTATGCTGCGTCACTGCAGTCAAGCAGGCGATAGAGATAAGGAGGATGCTCCCTTCATGCGAGGTTTTCTGTTTCTATATGGATATGAGGATGTACGGGCCCTATTATGAGGAGCTCTACCGTGAGTCACAGGAGATCCATAATATCAACTACATAAGAGGCAAGGTTTCAGAAGCCTCGGTTAACATAAATAACAGGCTGGTAATCAAGGTAGAGGACACCCTGGCCGGCAGGCCGCTCAGAATGGAGCTTGACATTTTGGTGCTGATGGTGGGGATGGAGATGGGAGAAGCAGGGACCAGGCTTGCAGAGGCCTCAGGCTTTAAGCGTGGAATAAACAGATTTCTGGAGACAGGTGACCATCATTACGGCAATAATCTCAGTGGCATCAGGGGAGTATTCTATGCCGGCACCTGCACCGCGCCGATGAATATCACCGATACAATCTCACATGCACGGGCTGCAGTGGCAGAGACAGTCAGGTATCTTGACGGACGATGAGCGTAAACAGGTCAAATAAATTTGGTTTCGTCATCAACCCCAGCAGGCTGATTGACTATGATACCTCTGACAGGAAGGTGAGGGACTATGTCACTCTCAGAGAACCAAGTTTCAAACTCTGTTTTGCCTGCGGAGGTTGTACTGCAGCCTGTACGGCCGGCCAGCACACCTCATTCAATCTCAGGCGGATGAACACATATATCAGGAGGGGCGAGATAGAGCCTCTGCGTGAGGAGGTGACCCGTTGCATGCTGTGCGGCAAGTGCCTGCTTGTCTGTCCCCGCGGGGTCAACACCCGCAATGTGGTGGCAGTCGCCGCCGAGGCAATCAGTAAACTGTACCGGAATGAGCTCTGAATTCTTCATCACTCCGTTCAACCTTGGGCTATATTTTATCCTGATCTACAGTGTGGTGAGGAGCACTGTATGGTTCCGCAACCTCTCCCGGTCCGACAAGCTCCGTCTGCAGAGAGGCTTCTTCGGCAGACCATTCATGGACAGTTTGAAAGAGATCTTCATGGAGAGCCTCCTTCACCGGAAGATATTCAGGAAGAATGCCGTTCTGGGTTACATGCACATGAGCCTTGCATTCGGATGGTTCCTTCTTATAGTTTTTGGCACAATCGAGGCGGACTTCTTTGGCGAGAAGCATCTCAATCCTCCGTCTCATGCTATCTTTTTCCGCTGGTTCAACCCGGAACACGGGGCGGAGGGGTTTGCGCGCATTTATAACGCATGGATGGACCTGCTGCTAGCGTTAATCCTGTCAGGTCTTCTGCTGGCAGTGCTCAAGAGGTTCATACCGGGCATGATGGGTATGAAGAAGACGACAAAGCATACATGGACAGACCGCGTTGCGCTTATCAGCCTCTGGCTCATATTTCCCTCGAGGCTTTTTGCCGAGAGCTTTACCTGCGGGGCGCACGGCAGCGGCAGTTTCCTGACGGGCAACCTGGGAGCTGCCCTGGCTTCCTTTCTTCCGGCAGCTGAGATTGCACCATGGTTCTGGTGGCTTTATTCACTCTCCCTGGGCACCTTCTTTTTCCTGTTACCGGTCTCCAGGTACTTTCACATACCCATGGAGCTCTTCCTGATCTTCATGCGAAACTCGGGCATTACCACAGGCGACAGGTCGTCGCCATATACTGAGGTGCAGACACATGCCTGCTCCTCATGCGGAGTATGTATCGGTGTCTGCCAGATGAGCTATGCGGCAGGGATTCATGACATACAGTCTGCGTACTTTGTCAAGGGACTGAGGAACGACAGGGACATTGCGGCAATCACTGCCAACTGCCTGATGTGCGGCAGGTGCGAGGAGGTGTGTCCGGTAGGTATCCAGCTAGGTCCAATGAGGCTGATCGAGCGGCGTCAGGGAGAGAGGGCAGACCATAAGCTGAAGCTTGCCGGGAAGTATTCGATCACCAGGATGAGAAGCAGTATCGAGAAGAGACCCACACAGTCCTACAGCTATCTTGTGAGGGAGGAACCTGAAAAGGCTGAAGTCCTCTTTTTTGCAGGATGCATGACTCATCTGACCCCGTCTGTGATTGTAGCCATGAAGAAGATAATGGAGAGTGCCGGTGTGAACTACAGGTTCATGGATGAAAAGGGCGGTGTCTGCTGCGGCAGGCCGCTGATGCTTGCCGGAAGGGACAGGGAGGCACGTGAACTGATCAATCATAACTCAGACATCATTTGGAAATCGGGAGCGCAGATACTTGTCACATCCTGTCCCATCTGTTACAAGGTCTTCAGGGAAAGTTACTATCTCGAGGCAACCGTGATGCATCACTCGGAATTCATCAATCAGCTTATAGAGGAGGGGTCACTGCGTCTCGGTTACCTTCACAGGAAGGTTGTATATCATGATCCCTGTGAACTGGGTCGTGGCTCGGGCATCTATGAAGAACCAAGGGCGGTGATAAGCTATGTGGCGCAGCTTCAGCAGTCATCGCAGGAACGAAACATGTCACTCTGCTGCGGAGGAAGCCTGGGTAACCTGACACTCTCCTCAGAAAAGAGGGCGCTTATAGCAGCCGATGCAGCCCGCGCGCTCACAATCAACTCGCCTGACGAGCTTATTACGGCATGTCCCCTGTGTAAGAAAACATTCGTTCAAGCCACTCAAACTAAAGTTAGCGATATTGCCGAGCTGGTGGCCGCCGCACTTCCTAAACCGGCAGAAAAAACAGCCAAAAGAAAGACAACCAGGGCAGAGGTTAAAACAGGCGGCAGTTGATAACTTTTATTGATGGTGCAATTATTTGATTAATTGTATCTTCATCTGTCAAATAATTGGTTTTACTTTGTCATCACAAATTTCAGGGGAACTCTGGAATAGTTTTTGTTGTTTATAGTTCCAGTAATAAAAGCCGGAGAATGAAAGGATTAATTAGGACCATCGGATTTTTTGCCTTTATGGCAATAATCAGCCTTTCCTCCTGCAAAAATGGCGGTGACAATGCCGGCATTGATGATCAGGGGAAGGTTAGAGGCGCTTCCGGGAAGGACGGAGGAATAATATTGAGCATTGCAGACGCGGATATGATTCAGGTTGATGAGAGGCCTCAGTATAACACAGCGGAATGGCTCTTCAGGGTTGATAAGCCGGGACGCTATGATGTATGGCTTTCAACTTTGACACTTGATACAACGCAGCTTCATTTTAATGATAATGTTGTGATCACAGCCGGCGAGACAAGGCTGGCCAAGAAACCTATAGGTGATGAGATAGTTACGGATGACAAGAGTGTTTCAGCACCCTGGTACAGGGCTGACTCGCACATGGGTTCCATATTCTTCTCCAAAGCCGGTGAATACCCCGTTCAGGTTATAAGTGACAGGGTGGAGCGTCACACCTCTGATCTCTCACAACTGGGCAAAGATGAGCATACCCTTATCAACTCAGTGATCCTGAAGCCCAAGGTAAACTGACAGACAGGTCCGGACGCAGTGCGTTCTCACCTGTCCTTGTTTTCAATCCACTTTCTTGCATTGACAAACGCCTTTATCCATGGCGTGACGTCGTCATTGCGCCTCTCCGGAGGGTAGAACGCGCACTGCCACGGGAAGAAGGACCTTTCAAGATGGGGCATCATGGCCAGATGCCTGCCGTCGGCCGAACATATGCCGGCAACATCATGCATTGACCCGTTGGGGTTGGCAGGATAGTTACTCTTGCTGTATTTCATCACGATGTTGTATTTCTCCTCGGGATAGGGGAGAACGAAGCGACCTTCACCGTGGGCCACCCATATTCCCAGTTCCATTCCATCAAGCCCGCTGAGCATTACGGAACCGCCATCAAGTATCTTCACTCCCAGGAAGTCAGATTCGAATTTATGTGAGGCGTTGCGTTCCAGGCGGGGCATCTCGCTGTGCTCCGGCACTATTAGTCCCAGTTCAGCCATCAGCTGGCAACCGTTGCAGACACCGAGGGAGAGGGTATCATCCCTTCTATAGAAGTTTTCAATTGCGATTCGGGCCTTGTCATTGTACCGGAATGCACCGGCCCAGCCTTTTGCCGATCCCATGACGTCAGAGTTGGAGAAGCCTCCGACGAAGACGATCATATTAAGCTCTTCAAGGGTTTCACGACCTGAGATAAGGTCGGTCATGTGTACGTCCTTCACGTCGAATCCTGCCAGCCATAGGGCATAAGCCATCTCGCGGTCGCCGTTGACACCCTTCTCCCTTATTATCGCGGCCCTGATGCCCGAGTTCTTCCTGCGTTCCGGGGTGATGCCCAGAGCACTGAAGCTACCCTCAAATCCCTTAAGCTCAAATTCAAGGGCCTTTATGCCGTGGTTCTCATACCTCTCCGTGGCCAGCTCCGCGCCGCACTGTTTGCGGTCAAGCAGGTATGAACTCCTGTACCAGAGTGACCTGCAGCGGTCGATATCGAATTCATTGTGCGAGTCGCCGTTTGTCACGAACAGTTTTCTCTCCGTTACGGGATGACCTACCGGGATGAAGCGTATGCCCCGGTCAAAGAGGAACTCTTCGGTTTCAGCCTCATCCTCCACCTGGATTATCACACCCGGATTCTGGCTGAAGAGCAGCCTGACTGTATCCGGCTCGCCTATCTCTGTAAGATTCACTGCAATACCTCCTTCGCGGTTGGCAAAGCACATCTCCAGCAGGGTTACAATCATGCCTCCGGCGGAGATATCATGTCCGGCAATTATTTTCCCGTCCTTAATAAGCAGTTGCAGAGCTTCGAATGCAGCTGCGAAGTATCCGGGATCGTCCACTCCCGGGGCTTTGTCGCCAATACTGCCCAGAGACTGACAGAAGGCCGAACCTCCCAGTTCGTGTCTCATACCGCTCATGTCAATCCAGATGACGGCGGTTGAAGAGTCATTCCTGATGACAGGACTCACTATCCGCCTAATGTCCTCCACGCCGGCAGCTGCGGTTATGATTACGGTACCGGGACTGTAGACAGTTCCGTCAGGGTATTTTTGGGTCATCGAGAGGCTGTCCTTGCCTGTGGGGATATTTATTTCAAGCGCCACTGCGAAGTCGCTTGCCGCCATTACCGCTTCATAGAGTCTTGCATCCTCACCGGGATTTTTGCATGGCCACATCCAGTTTGCCGAGAGAGAAACGCTTCTGAGGCCATCGGGAAGGGGAGCCCATACGATGTTTGTAAGGGCTTCGGCAATTGAGAGGACCGATCCGGCTGCAGCGCTTACGAGGCCTGCCGCCGGGGCATGTCCCAGGGCGGTGCCCATACCGTTCATTCCGCGGTAATCCAGTGTAATAGCACCCAGGTTATTGAGGGGCAACTGAAGTTCACCGGCACACTGTTGCATGGCTATACGGCCTGTAACTGACCGGTCCACCTTGTTCGTAAGCCAGTCCTTGCAGGCAACCTCCTCCAGCTGAAGCACTGCATCAAGATACCTGACCGGGTCTGAGGGGTCATACCGGACATCACCGGCAGGGTTATGTAAGGTACTGTCATTCATTACAGTACGAGGTGGCTTGCCGAAGAAGTCACTCAGTTGCAGATCAATAGGTTTTTCTCCGCTGACTGTGTTATAGAATGTGAACTGGTGGTCTCCCGTCACCTCTCCGATGATGTATACCGGGGCACGTTCGCGCTGTGCTATGGATATGAGGGTCTCAGCATCGGCGCTCCGAATGACAAGTCCCATGCGTTCCTGCGATTCATTGCCGATAATCTCGCGTGCTGAAAGGGTGGGGTCGCCCACCGGCAGCTTGCTGATATCTATTCGTCCTCCGGTCTCTTCAACCAGCTCCGAGAGGCAGTTGAGGTGTCCACCGGCGCCGTGGTCATGGAGTGATACAACCGGGTTCCGGTCGCTCTCGGCCATCGCTCTCAGTGCATTGTATACTCTCTTCTGCATCTCCGGGTTGGCACGCTGCACTGCATTCAGTTCGATTGCGCTGTCATAGGCGCCTGTATCAACAGAAGAGACGGCGCCGCCTCCCATGCCTATCCTGTAGTTGTCACCGCCCAGGAGGACGATGAGGTCACCTTTTTCAGGGGTATCCTTTGTGCTGTCAGCCTTTTTACCGAGGCCAATACCTCCGGCCAGCATTATTACCTTGTCAAAGCCGTACCGCCTGGGTCCGGCGAAATGCTCGAATGTCAGGACCGAGCCGCAAATGAGCGGCTGGCCGAACTTGTTCCCGAAGTCACTGGCACCATTGGAGGCTTTGATGAGTATCTCCTCCGGAGTCTGGTAGAGCCATTTGCGTGGTTCGGAAAAATTCTCCCACTCCCGCGGACCGTCAGACCTGGGATAGGATGTCATATATACTGCTGTTCCTGCTATGGGCAGCGAACCCTTGCCTCCTGCTATGCGGTCACGTATCTCTCCTCCGGTACCGGTGGAGGCGCCGTTGAAAGGCTCGACGGTGGTGGGGAAGTTATGTGTTTCGGCTTTCAGGGTGAGAACCGACTGAAAGTATTTCACACTGAACCAGTCAGGCCTGTCCTGTGTTGAGGGTGCAAACTGTTCCGCCACGGGCCCGTCGAGAAAGGCGCAGTTGTCCTTGTAAGCCGACACTACGTGGTTGGGATTCTCCTTCGTGGTACGCTTGATAAGCTCGAAGAGGGATGACTTGCGCTCTTCGCCGTCAATAATGAACGTGCCATTGAAGATCTTGTGACGGCAATGTTCGGAATTGACCTGTGAGAATCCGAATACTTCGCTGTCGGTGAGTCTTCTTCCAAGGTTTCGGCTAAGCTGTTCGAGATATTCTATTTCCCCGGGGCTCAAAGCCAGACCCTCCTGCACATTGTAAGAGCCTATGTCATCTATTTCCCTGACCGGCTCGGGCTCATGGTGAACCTTGAATATCTTCTGGTCCAGCCCATGATAGACACGCTGAAGCATCGGGTCATGATCAGGGTTTTCACCGGTTGCCGGAAAATACTCCTCGATCCTTGAGATGCCTGTTACTGCCATATTCTGGGTTATCTCAACGGCGTTGGTGCTCCATGGTGTGATCATCTCCCTGCGGGGGCCGATGAATGTCCCGCTTACGGAATCAACTTCATGAAGTAAAGCATTGCCGAAGAGCCATGCCAATCTGCCTGTCTCCACCGGAGAAATTTGTCTGTCTGCTTCGACAGCGATTATATTTCCAGGGGCAGTTCTGAAGAAAAGAATATTCTTGCAGGTCATAATATGCTGATAAACAGTATAGGAGCAGTTTTGGTACTGCTGCTTCTGTCGATCTCAAATATAATAAACAACTGTTGAACCTGAGCAGAAAGATTACCCCGGCGTGCGATTCGTGGTCAGTTTCCGAATCTGGGATTGACTATGTTGTTATAGATTGACCCGAAAGTATAGCTTAGCCCGATACCTGTCTGTACCTCATATCCTGTAGCCTGTTCCCTGAGTCTGAGCAGTCTTTCGGCCTCCGACAGTTCTCCCTTTCTCAGATTCAGCTGGTCATTGATCCGTGCTGCTTCGAGGTTCAGCGTAAGTGACAGCCCCTTGAATACTCTGATCCTTGTAAAGAGGTCTGCGGCTACCAGGTGTTTGGAAAAGTCATGGAAATAATTCATCCCCCGGAGTGAGAAGGATATCGAGCCCCATTTCTTCTGAACCTGGTATGCGACCCTGAGCTGATGTCCGAAGAGGTTCTCACGGGTCATGTTGTTGATGGTTGTATCGGTGTAATCATTGAACTGGTATCCGATACCGTAAAGGAATCTCAGCTGGTGGTGGGTTGCCTCGGCATAGGGGTAGAGGTCGTACTCGATGGATGGCATGATCATGGTATTGAAATCATAGTTCTCCGAGGTTGAAGTCTTGATCTCCCAGATCATCCCGGCCGACCAGTGGTCTCCAAGGCTTTTTACGAACAAATTTTCAAGTCTTTCAAAGCTTCTGACGTAGGTGGTGTCAAGATCATCCTCGATGAATCTCTGTCTGACATAGCTTTGATCAAAGTCGACCTCGAACTTTATGTTAGGAGTGATCTTGGTAATACTCAGTGAGTTGCTTATCTCCATCCTCTTATAGGACTCTTCTGCAGTGTACTCAGGGCCTGTTGAGATCTCGAAAACCCAGTTTCTCCATCTGTCAATAACCTCCTCCTGCTCAATTGCATCTCCGTGTGAAATGCCAATTTCATGGATTAACGGCGTTCTGCTTGCAAATCTGAGCAGGCCAGCCTTCATCAGGTTCGTACGCCGTTCCCTGATCTCGGTTGACGTCTCATAGGGATTGCTCGAATAGGAAAGAGTGTCGTCCATACCTGCGTACTGCTCCATACCGTGAAAGGTATAAGTGTACAGGTCGCCACCATTCCCTGAGTTCTGCCTTGTAACAAGGACATATACCTGCGCCTCCCTGACGTCCCTCATATAGTTAACCCAGGGTATCTCCTGCCTTGTGTAGTTCATGTCACAGCTGTTACAGTCAATGAATACCTTTACGGCATCCTTTCTCAGGTTCTCCTGTGCTGAAGGATCTTCCTGGGCAAAAGCGGTAAAAGACAAGAGAGTTGATAGGAACACAAAGGTGAGTGCAGTTTTGCTGTAGAGACTCATAATAAGCTGTGGATGAATTTAACAGCCGTAAAGATATTCAAAAGGGAAAGGCTGATAAATTTTTAACAACTATTAACAGGATCAGGCAGAAAGCTTTTCAGCGGGGGCAGAGGGTTTGTATGTCTCCGGATATTTCAATTGATGCATTTCTTCCCTCGCCGGTGAAGACAGTCCGCCCTGTGCCTTTTTCTGTCAGGGTGAGGGTGATGACAGAGGTCATGTTCTCTTCAACACGTCCTCCCATCATTCCATTTACAGGAGCGGCAAGAGGTGTAGCTGTTCCTGCAGGAGCCGAGACATGCAGAATGTGGGTCCGGTTTCTGAACTCGAGTTCAATGCCTGCGTCGGTTTTTTTAAGGTCTGCCAGTTTTCCGCCGCCATATTCGGTAAAACGGTAAAGCCTGTTTTCATGAAGAAGTCCTGAGATAAAACCGGTAAAATTACCTGTCATCCAGGGTATGCGTGCTACAGACGCCTTGAAGGAGGTTCCGGAGGTGCTGAAGTGGTTGGACTGCATCCAGATATACGCTGAGGGGAATGAGTGGCCCCAGTCCTTTTCGATATACCCTCTGCCGCCTGTAAAATCGGTTTCCTCGCCGTTGATTACAAGCGAGCCGGAGATTGAATGGTCCATGCTTACTATGCCGTGACTGCACTCCATGAATGGTGCAAATGTATAAGGTCCCATTATGCCGGGGGCGTACCACGGATTGGACCAGCCTTTTGTTCCGGTGAATGAAAGGTCGCCGATGACCGAAGCCAGATCAAGCTTCATTTGTCCGGTGGAAAAGAAATTCCTGCCGAGGGTAACTTCAAAATCTTTCTCTGACGGGTTAAATTCAGATGCTTCAAACGGGATGAATTCCGCTGTTTTTTTTATTCCGTCAAGAACCTGGATAAATGCAAGTTTCTCCCCTGATTCATTCATTGAGATTCCCGGGATAAACGCAAAGGCTTTGGTCTCCGGTGCATTGACAACCTTGAAGTACCATCCCTCGAAGTACTTCCTGGAGTTACCCCATCCCTGGTACATAGAGGGATTGAAGAGGGATCTGATTTTGGTGGATAGCGTCATCACTGTCTGGGTGGCGTTTATATCCAAAGATAGGTAATTTGAGATGTGAAGATAAAAATCTCTCCGGAGTCCCGGGCGAATTCACTGTAATCCCAGGCCAGGGCAGCCGTAATGGCGATGGCTGTTTTCAGATGCTCCGACTGAGCCCTGATGAGTAGGTTGCAAGTGCCCGCTCCCTTGCCATTGCATGGTCAACCACCGGGCGCGGATAGGAGGGACTCTCCAGCTCCGGGACCCATCGGCGAATGTAGCGCATCTGCGGATCAAACTTACGGGTTTGTTCAGCGGGATTGAACACCCTGAAGTATGGCGCAGCATCGCATCCCGTACCGGCAGCCCATTGCCAGTTACCGTTGTTTGACGAGAGCTCGTAATCGAGCAATATGCCGGCATAGTATGCCTCTCCCCACCGCCAGTCGATCAACAGGTGCTTTGTCAGAAAGCTTGCAGTTATCATTCTGACCCTGTTGTGCATGAACCCAGTCTCGTTTAGCTCTCGCATACCGGCATCCACTATCGGGTAGCCGGTTGTGCCGTTGCACCACCTGGAGAACCCCTCTTCGTTATTTCGCCAGAGGATGGCATCATATTTCTTTTTGAATGAGTTGTCTGTGACGTGAGGATAGTGCCAAAGGATGCTCATGAAGAACTCCCTCCATATCAGCTCGTTGAGCCAGGTCTCACTTAGTCGCAGGGCTGTCGAGACCAGATGGCGGATGCTGACGGTGCCGAAACGGAGGTGCACTCCCAGCCTGGTAGTTCCCTCAAGCGAGGGGATATCACGTGTGAGGTGGTAGTTACGTATGATCTCTTCGCTGACCGACGGAACAGGCGAAAGAGTCGCAGCTGTCACAAATCCAAGCTCTTCAGGCACGGGAATCTTCGAAGGTTCCCGTTTCAGGAAATTGCCAGTGAAGCTTTCGGAGGGCTGCGGTTCAAGTTCCTTCGCGGTCAGCTGTTTCTTCCAGGGACGGGAAAAGGGGGTAAAGACTGTATATGGTGTGCCGTCGGTTTTGACTACTTCACTTTTTTCAAAGATCACCTGATCTTTGAAAGAGTGCAACGGAATGCCTCCGTCCTTCAGCATTGCGCCTGTCTGCCCGTCACGTTCTATGGCATATGGCTCGTAGTCATTGTTTGTGAAAACGGCTTTGACCTCATACTCTCCGGTGATCTTCCTGAATGCCTCCGCCGGGGTGGAGTGATGAATCACAAGGGATGATCCGGCAGCGATCAGCTTCTTATTCAGCTCTTCGAGGGCTGCGGTGATGAACGTCACCCGCCGGTCCGCCTTCTCGTCAAGCCTGCCGAGTATCTCAGTGTCGAAGATGAAAACAGGCAGGACAGGGTATCCGGACCGCAGCGCATGATACAGGCCCCTGTTGTCTTCAAGGCGCAGATCACGCCTGAACCAGAAAACCGTTATCGGATTGCTTACTCCCATAGATTATAACTGTTAACGGTAGCCAACTGCCGCATAGCCCACCCAGTGGGTAAGCTTTGCAGGTGCTGTTATTCCCATTCCAAGGTCATATACCGGAATGGGAGGGTTGGCTATGCTTGTTGAATATCCCGCAGCGATACCAGTCAGAGGTGCATCTTCCATCTCTGCAATCTTGTAAGCAGTGAGCAGTCCAAGCGGCACGGCATACCTTCCGCACCAGGTCCACTTATATTCATGATAGTCACTGTCCTGGACCGTACATTGGCTGAAAGCCTTGATTTTCTCCGGTGAGATTTCTCCCGCCAGCATTGTGTTAATGATATTTTCTTCGAAAGCTACAGCCTGCATGTAACCTGCTGAATCAACCCCAAAACGGTCATAGTTTTTCCCTCCCCAGTCTTCTGTGCCGTAATGGACAGCATCCGTAGTTATGACAATCGACCATCCGCTTCCCCACTTCAGTCCTGCCTTATCCATTGTCCTTATGACTGCCGAGGCGAGCGCTCCGGAGATTGTCTCCATCTTCTCGAAAGACATAGCAGGTACAATGACCGGTATTATCTCAACGCCGGGGTTGTAATATTCAAGGAACGGAATAAGTGCTTCGATCGAATGTTCGGCGGACTGCAGGCTGTCATGCAACACGTGCATATCACCCGGCAGATTCTCCTGTAACGATTTCTGAAGCCCGGAGACTTTTATCCCGCCACCCGGGCTCTTCCAGCTCCCGTATGATCCGAACACTATCCTGTCTTCCAGTCCGAAATTACGGGCTTTATGTCCGACACCGAAAATAATCAGAACATCTGAGTTAACATGCTGCAGGAGGGCAGGGTAGAGGTAGCCCACGTACGAATAG
>CAZHAI010000008.1:0-20581 GCA_964530645.1 uncultured Rikenella sp.
CCTGGACCTGGCATTCACATTCACACCGTTATAATTCAGGAAAGCAAATACAGTTGTTTTCTTGTTTTTACCAATACTATGATATGCTGCACCTGTCATGCTCCACGAGAAGTAATCCCTGCCGGGTATTGTAAAAGTCGGACCTGTGTACTCGTTAATATGTCCGTTGTATACCCTCGCATTGAAGTTTACATACCAGAGCGTGGCGTTAATCCCCCCTCCCAGTTCATACCCGTTAAGAAGGTTATAGGGCTTGGTGAATGTGATCAGGGAGTTGTCAACAGACGACTGGGTGACCTTGTACTCATTTCCGACCCTGTTTGAGAAATACTCGTTATAGATATATGGTGAGAAATAGTTGCTCCCGAAATTCCAGGTATAGGTTAGCTGGAGCCGGTCCCGGTAATCTGGCTTCAGATCTGGGTTTCCCTGGGTAATGTTATAGTTCTGGTCCGTCCTGAAATAGGGATTCATGTCATAAATCCCCGGGCGGTTTATCCTTCTGTTATAAGTGAATTTCAAGTTATGCGAAGCAGACAGTTTGTATTGAACATTAACCGATGGGAGGATACAGGTGTAGTCCGGTTCAGAGACGGAATCAGCCATTATGTGACTGTTTTCAAGCCTGAGTATTCCTTGCAGACCGATCTTCTTCACATTATAGGTAACCCCGGCGTACAGCGAGTTTCTCAATTCGGAATACTCAAAAAGATTGTCCGCCTCAACATCATTTATTGTGAAATCATAACTCATCTGCTGGTAATAGAACTGATAGCCCGATTCAAGCTTCGCGTACATTCCGAGCGGATGGACATAATTCACTTTGGTTGAATAATAACTTCTCCGGTTAAGATTCTCTTCATGCCTGGAGTAAGTATCCAGCACCGTCTCCGAATTATAGGGGAACCGGGTATTATCGAAGCTGTTATCTTCAACTGACCGGAAACTATAATATGTGTTCTCAACCGTTAGTTCCTGGACGGGATTTTTAAACGCTTTTTTATAGAACAGCGATGCCGATGATTCCCCGCTTGTATACCCGTTAAAAGTCAGCGTTGTAATCCTGTTAAGCGGAGTTTCAGCCTTATACAGGAAGGTCTCGCCCAGTATGTCTATATCCTGGTTTATTGGTTTAAAACTCACATTCAGACTCAGACTGTTCTTATCATTGATGTAATAATCAAACCCGCTGTTGATTGTCGACATTGTTACCTTAATGCCTCCTTCCCCCGAAAGATTTACTGTAGAATCATTTGCCGTGAAAACGCCCTTGTTCGACTGACTTATGTCAAGACCCTGATAAATATTAAGGGCTGTCAGGTAGAACGTTATCTTGCCCATAGAGTAGTCAACACTTCCCGTTACCTGGCTGGTGACCTTGTTGAACGGTTTTATGTTGGCTCCGACATTGCCGTTTACACCATACCTTGCCTCTTTCTTAAGTATCACGCTTATCACGCCGTCAATGTTGCCTTCGTATTTGCCTGACGGGTTGGTTATGATCTCGATTGTTTCGATATCCGAGGGCAGTATCCTGGCAAGGAATTCCTTGTCACGCTGTCTACCGTCAACCTGAATGATGAAGTTGCTACTGCCATTGAGTGTTACTTTATTCTGATAATCGACATTGACCTGCGGGATCTTTTTGAGAAGGTCATAGCCGTTTGTAGCTGTTTGGGATACCACCGCCGGGATGGCATAGCTGGTTCTGTCAACCATCTCCTTGCCCTTGAGGCGCTCGCCCACAACCATGATTTCATCGATGCTTGCCGTTGTTTCAGACAAAAAGATTGTGTCTACGGCTACATCAGCTCCACCGGCCTCCACCGTTACACTTCTGCCGGCGGTTGCATAGCCCACATAGCTTACCCTGACGAAGTAATTTCCAGGCTTCACCTTTTCAAGAACATAACCACCGTCAGTCAGGGTAATGACACCCGTGATCATTGACGAATCAGGTAACTGCATCAACCCGACCGTTGCATAGGGGACCGGAGATCCGTCACTCTCCAGGCACACCTTACCGCTTACATTTTGAGCCTGCGCGGTAACAGAGGCTGCCAAAAGCAATCCAATCAAATAGCTTTTCATTTTCTGTCCAAAATCAATTTATCGTATTTCGTAAACCTTCGTTTCGCCATTTATGTCCATGGGCATCTGCATGCTGAAACCGGGTGCGCTTATGCCCAGATTTCCTGCGAGATGTGTTTTGCCGCTCTGATCAACCAGCAGACCTGTGCGAATATCAATGCGCATGGTCGACTTACTCAGACCCTTAAGGTCGCTATAGGATACAGTTGCGCCGCCGGACTGAATCGGTGCTGCGTTTTCTGCTGCCTTAATGGAGGACTCTGAGGTAATGAGCGCGTTGTCTCCTTCCAGTCCGGTAAGCTTGAATGTTGTTGAAATGTCAAGCATCATTCCCCCTGAATTCATCTGTTGCGAGAGGGTCCATGAGTCGCCTGATGAGACCTCCCTGCCTGGCAGGTACCATGTAAACATTTCGATCATGGTTTTCAGTTCTCCGTCGCTGATCATCGCCAGAACCTGCTTTTTAACTGCATCGGCAGTCGGGCCGGTCAGGGAAATGTCTGCAGTATCCTTCAGTATTATTTGGGACAACATCCGGGAATTCACAATTTCAACCGGCTTGCCGGAAAAATCCAGCTTAGCGTAGATGGCGTTTTTGCTGAGACGGTTCATTATGCATGAAACCACATCGGCCATTTCTGATGATTTGATGTTTCCCTCGTTCGCCGAGCTCATACTGACAACCTTTCCCATTGTATTTGTTCTGGTTGCCATAGTATCAAATCGCACTTCTGTGATCATAAAATCCGGTGTTGCATCAAGCATTTTAAATGACACGGTATAGCTGGTTTTTGATTCCGTTGTCTGCTGAACTCCGTTTATGGTTTGTGCAATTGTCTGATCAGCCACCGACCTGAGCCGGTAAACCTTGTTTTTCTCCAGGTTCATCCTGAGGTTGACAGGATTTTGAGCCTGGGCAGCAATGCATAGGAAAATAACGATGCAGGAAGAAAGGATCTTTTTCATCTGGTCAGGATTAAGCGTTTAATGATTCACGGTCAAATGTAGTCTCGCCGCTGCCCGCAAACCACAGTATGTCGGTGAACGGATGATTTCAACAGGTGAGAAACGGGTTTAACGGGTTAGGATTACCGCTGCAGTGAAGGCAAAGAGTCTGGTCAGATCGACGAAAAGTGGCTTTGCCATTTACCGTTTTTATTAGTAAAATTACAGGACAATCAATGAATGCATAAACATGGCAACAAGGAAACTGACACAGGTGGTAAGGGGCCAGCATGCTGTTGACGGCGCCGGAGTTCGTTTGCGCAGGGTGCTGGGCTACAGAACAATCAGGGATTTTGACCCTTTCCTGATGCTTGACGGGTTCGACTCCAAGGATCCTCAGGATTATATTAAAGGTTTTCCCTGGCACCCTCACCGGGGCATCGAGACAGTAACATACCTGCTGAAAGGGGAAATTGAGCATGGTGACAGCCTGGGGAACAAGGGCATAATAGGTGATCTTCAGTGCCAGTGGATGACCGCCGGATCAGGCATTATTCACCAGGAGATGCCCCTGGCCGCAGAGCGAATGCTGGGTTGCCAGCTGTGGGTCAACCTGCCGAAGAAGGACAAGATGACCCAGCCGGCTTACCGTGATATAAGACAACAGGATGTAGCTGTTGTAAATGAAGAAAAAGCTACAGTAAGAGTGCTTTCAGGCAACTATAAAAACAACTCTGGCGCTGTCAAGGGCGAATATGTAAGAGTGCAGTACCTCGATGTTGATCTTATGCCTGACAATGTCTGGAGCTACCGGGAAACCCCCAACGACCAGACCATGTTTCTCTATCTTATTGACGGTACGCTGGCCGCTGATGAGGCCCTGGCAAGTTTTGAGGAGAAAGCCTGCGCGATGCTGCTGACCGCGTCGTCCTTCGCCAACAATGATTCTGACGAGGTCATAGTCAAAGCCGGACCGGAGGGAGCAAGATTTTTACTGATTGCTGCAAAGCCGCTTAAGGAACCGGTTGCCTGGGGTGGGCCCATTGTAATGAATACACAGGAAGAACTGAACCTCGCTTTCAGTGAACTTGAAAACAGGACATTCATCAAGCACGATAAGCCGCTGGAATTATAGGCAGGGATTTTACTGGTACTTGATAACCTCAACAGGACAGGATTCAGCTGCCTCCTTTATCTGGGGCTCGTAATCGTCGAAGTTGACTCCATCTATAATCCTGGACTGGTCGGTAACAACGAAAACCTCGGGACAAATCTGTTCACATGAACCGCATGCTATGCAACCCTCCTCAATCCAGACTTTTTTAATGCTCATAACTGTACTTTTATTTAACCTATGTTTTTGTATTTTTAGGAGGACTAATATAACACTTTAACATGACCCGGATTAGATCTTCGTATGTGCTCCTGACTCTGGCACTCCTCATTTCTTTACAGTCGCTTCAGGCCCAGGGACGGTTTGAAATCAGCACCGGGGCGGGACTTTTTGAGGGAATCTTTCTGAAAGCAAAATATGGGCAAATAGTTCAGGTGGGACTGAGCCAGGATCTTGTCAGCCAGCTACATACAACCGGAGTGGAGGTTTATTACAGGCTGCCGCGAAGAGGGGCCCCCGGCACTGCAGGTCCTTTTTATGTCATGTGCGGGTTAAGCACCACGCTCTTCGGCAAGGGTTACGACACATTCGAACAAAGTTTCCTGTATCCCAGGTTAGGGCGGTCTTTTCTCATTCCGGGCAGGAGCAGCAGATTCGGGCTGAATGCCGATCTGGGATTGGCAATTCACAGGCACACCAATCCTCCGGCGGGCTATATTACCGAGCTCTTCCCAATCTCAGGCAGCCTGGGGATATTCTACAGGTTCTGAAGCCCACACTGCAAGAGGGTTAGATCGTACAGGCTGTCACAGCTTTCTACCAACGGTTGGATCAGATAATATCGCCATGCGGTAATAACCATGATCCGTAGGATTCAATAATACGTAATCGGATTTTGGATTAGCTTCACTCTATATTCCGGGGCATGCCCTTAGGCGCTGGATTATAGTATTCATACCTTAATTAAACCCCGTAAGCTTATGAAAAGAAAGACTACAGTCCTGATGATGACACTGCTGATCTTATCCGTAACAGCCTTTCCTCAAAAAAAGTTCGATGCCGGTATTACGGCAGGCACAGGGTTCGCCGACTTCAGGGGTCTGGATGCAGAATACCTGGCAAATGATATCAGCAATGTGCTGTCAGAGACACTCGAAGTTGATTTTCCAATTGAGCCCTCCGGAAGAAATTTTACAATTACTGCAGGGGCTTTCGTGACTTACAATTTCCTTCCCTGGCTCGGGATCCGAGGTGCCGTGGAATACGTACCTAAAGGCATGGTGTACAGTGGCGAATACTATATCTCAACAAGTATGAACATGGAATCAACGATTTTGAAGTACAACTCCATCTTCAAGCTGACATATCTTGAATTTCCTGTTTCTCTGCAATTATCTACCAGGTCAAAAAAGAAGGTCCGGGATGGCTACTTCTTTTTAAATATGGGGGTTGCCCCTGCTCTTAATCTTTCTGCAAAACTGGACATGACAATGAGTCTTGTTGAGCAGGAATTCAATAACAGCGGAGTAGTATCCGATGTAGTAGAAAGTGAAAATGATGTTGAGGATCTTGAAGGCATCGAATCCACTGACCTTGGATTACTGATATCAGCCGGTGTTGTATTCAATTCCGTAGGCCTGGACATTAAGCTGACCAACGGAAGGAGGAGTATCTTTGAGGACCCCGAAGAGGGTTTCATTAGAAACAATACAATAAACGTGGCGTTCTGGTTCCTGTTCTGACCCAATCCGCATAATATCATAGTTCCATCGTTGCGCCGGCATAAACCAGATCGCTAGCCGGTTAAAGAGCTCATGAACAGGACCGGATTAAAGCAATACTACCCAATTACCCGAGCTCAGGACATAACGGATTCCGTTAGCTATTATAAGTGACCCTTCAGAATATTTGCCGGGGCTCTTACGGTCATGGTAGGAAATGACGCCCTGCACCATCTCAAACCTGATGTTGTCCATATTCAGCCATCCCTCTGTGGCGACAATGGACGTTTTAAGGAGCATCCTCAATCCTGATACATTAAGAAACCCGCTGCTGTCGGAAAAGAGTACTGTCGTTGGTTGAGTGTTATCCATTCCGACAAGAGTTGCATTGATATCCCATGAAACCAGGCGGGCGTTTTCACCAAGTGCTCCGGCTATACTTCCGAGACTTCTCTGGGATATCCCGGACTTACTGCCTAAATCATTATCAAAACCTGAGGATTGAGGTGCTGGCTCCCTTCCCTTGTTAACATAGAGGACAAAGGGATCTGAGGCTGAAATTGCATATCCCCCAATTTTGTGATTGGCTGAATCAGATTTTATCAACTGTTCCAGGATAAGCAAGCTGTACTTGTCTGCCACCTTAGGGATCTCAGCCTGAAATTTCTCAAGCAGGACTGCTCTCCTGTTACTTATTTCTTCCCTGTTTTTCCCGGCAGGATAGTATTTTAGGTAATTCTCACAGGCAATCAGATCACCACTTAGGGCATTCCTGTAATAGACAGCCTCAGACTCCCGATGACTCAGATCCCTTTTCCTTTTTACATCAGCGAAATACTGCCCTCCAGGAAAGACCTTCAGGTACCTGTCGCACTCAATGAAACTGCCGTTGAGTGCATCACGATATAATTCATCCTCAACCTTTGCAAGCTTATCTGTCCTGAGAGATTTCACTTCCCCGATATACTTACCGGAGGGGTATCGCTCAATATAGAGATCACATGAATCGAAGGTGCCGTTAAGTGCACTCTGGTATGCCCTGAATTCAATTTCTTCCAGGAGTTTGTCTCGCTGCCCCCTGGCCTTAGCTGAATATCTGCCATCCGGATACTTTTTAAGAAACTCTTCAAGTTCCCGGGCTGAGCCCTTCATGGCTTTCAGGTAGGCGGTCTCCTCCTCAATCAAAGCTCTCCGGGTTTGGACACTATTCACATACTTGCCCTCGGGATACCGCGACAGATATTCATCACATTTTGCCAGGGTACCGTACATTGCCCTTGAGTAAAAAATGTATTCAAGCCTCTCGCCTGCTTCCTTTGCATAAGGGGTTCCCGGGTATTCATAGACAATGCTCTCATAGGCTGTTGGAGAGTCTGACTTACGCGCTTTCCTGAGCCGGTTATACCGTTCATTGTAGCATCGGTAGAAGACAGATTCGTTAAATGGAAAGATCACCTGAAGGCTTCCGGATATTCCGGCATAAACAAAGGGGCCGTCCCGCTCATAAGCCATTATGCCATCAGTTACATTATAAATAGAATACGATGTTATCGGAATTTTGTAACCGATAAATGCCTTTACGCCCACAAAAGGTGATGCCTCGACATTGATTCTGGCATCAATGAACTGTGAAAAACTGTACTCCAGTTCATCACCGTATGAGCCAAAAACACGTTCTCCTTCATAATAACTGCCCATGCCGGTACCGTCAGCGCCAAACGGAAAAAGATACAAATCCGCCCCGGCAGTGACATTGAAATATCTGGCATTCAACAGTGAAGCCTTTACTCCAAAGGGAAGGAAATATTTTGCAGCATATGGGTCATGTCCGTCAATGACAGACATTGCCGAAACATTGAAAATTCGGTGATTAAGCTTCAGGAGATCTGCCTGCATGACATCTGTCCCGGTCATAAGTGAGACATTGAAAAAGGCAAATTCACTCCTCGTTACCCACCTCAAACCCCTCGTACCCAAAGGGATATTTTCCCTGGAGGGGAATGGGGGAGTGTACTTTTGTATTCCGCTTGTATCCTGAATGGCAGGCCCCGCCCCGCTGCCGGGCAAACCTGATGCACCCTTAAGAGTGAATGAGGCAAAAAGCATCACTGAAGCCAGAAGGTATGGCAATCGATTTTTCATGGCAAATACTTTTTAGTTATTGCGGGGGCAATATGCACTCCCGGGATGCTTCAGAATGTAACAAGCAAGCCAACTCCTGCCGTTCTTCCGTAGTATTGCGGAACTAGTTTTACATTCAGCGCCACACCGGGTGTCTTGATATAGTAATTTGCGTACTTGGGGACAAAGGCCCCGATTGCCGCCCCCACAACAGCCCCGCCGGCAGTGAACCCGAGCACAAACGGAGTCCAGTTGATCCCGGAGGTCTCCCCGTAATCCTCCAGCTGATCACCTTCGGCAGAGAGAGCCCCGACAAGGGCAGAGAGACCCATGAAAGCCCCTCCGTAAAGGGCGAACGCACCTGCCTTTGAGCCTGATTTAACCTTTATGTAGTTAACGTTTGATGAGGCAACAGGCATCGACCGGCTCTGGCCGGTTTGAATATCTGTAAATTGAAGCAGGGTATCCTGAACCAGCTGTATATTCCGTGCCTCAACAGGTTGAATGGATTTTTTTATGTAGATCTTACCCCTGGAGTAAGATTTGTTTGATTCCAGGTAAAGCTTTGTATACTGAGCGTTCAGGCAACAGCTTACAGAAAAAAGAAGCATTGCGGCTAAAATTTTCATTGAAGTTTTCATTGTACTGCGGGTGTTGATGTTGTTACTTCTTTACTTTCGATGTTTTAATTTCAAGTTGCTCTGATTTTGCCAGGAACTGGTCAAGGAGCATCTGAAACACCTCCGGCTGTCCGTCCTTGATAACTGCACCTTCCCTGTCAGCACTTGTCGCAATAAGGTCACCATCCTGATTGTAAATACTAAGTCCATAATAAATTATGGCCTCATTTGGAGACACCAGGTACATCTTGTACCCCGTGAACCGGAAGTGAGCATATGCCAGATACCTGACATTCAGTTCTGAACATATGTCTGAAACTGCCTGTTTGATTTCATCCGGCTTCAGTGTTACCATTCCGCCAAATCCAATGACAGCACCCGGATCGGATTCCGTTACGATGAAATTGAAATCGCCGGAAGAAATAAATACCTCCGGGAAATGTTCGTCAACGGAAATAAGAGCATCTTCTCTTTCATATGATTCACGCAATTCTCCGTATCTGGGAAGTGACTGCAGCTCTTTACCGTAAATGACTTCACAGCCAAGCTGAGTCCTGAGGTTGGCGGCAACCGCCTGATGAAGTGTATCAACATATGAAGACATGATCTCGTTGATCTCGGGAGCCATATTCCTGAACTGAGCTCTTGCTATACCGGCAGGAGCATTTACCCCGGCCTGCTGCTGGAAGCTTTCAAGAGTGCCCATCAGCACAACCCTGTCCACAACACCGGTAGTCATGGAGGGTCGTTTTGCAAAGCACTGTGTCAAAAGAAGAATTGAGAAAAGAGCGACGGTAAAAATGGTTGCAGAACGACTGAATCGCTTTGCGACCAACAATACATTTCGGTTCATAACAGCTAGGTTTAAGGTTATTTTGTAATGGAACAGATTAGTGTCTGCACAATGAATTACCGCCCGGAAGGTCATATATTACCATAGGGATGTAAATCTGAACTAATCTACTGATTTATAGGATTTAGCTGAGTGGAAATCCAATGGAACGATATCCCCGTGCGACGGGAGTCATGGTCCGTACAATATCCGGAAGAAACGGTTACTTTTTGCCGGAATTCAACTGAAGGAAGAATTCCTCCCTGTGGGTCCGGCTGAGCGGAGCTGTAAGGCCTCCGCTGAGGGAAATCTCCCCCTGGTTTGAATACCCTTTTACATGGTGAAGGTTTATAATGCTGGAGTTGTGCACCCGCATGAACATTCTGGCGGGCAGAAGCTCCTCAAAATGTTTCAGGTGGTGAGAGCTTGTGATTTTTCTCCCTCCCTCAAGATAAAAACCGGTGCAATACCCGTCTGCCTGGCACATAATTATCTCACTGAGGTTAACAGCAACGAACCCTTTCTGATTCGGTATTATAAGCTTGTGCATTGGCTCTGTTGGATTCTCAAGATTCTCAAGCAGTGTCTCGAGGTTTGTAAAGTCTCTGTACCTGAGATATTGCCTTGCCTTTTCCACCGCCTCAATCAGCTCGCTGATCCTCACTGGTTTTAATAAAAAATCTGTTGCTGAAAACCGGAACGCCTTTGTTGCATATTCGGAAAAGGCAGTAATGAAAATCACTGCGAAATCAATTCTGCGGCACTTTTTAAGCAGGTTGAACCCATCTCCGCCAGGTAACTCGATATCCAGAAAAAGGAGTTGCGGTTCATGTTCAATGATTGCTCCATGGGCTTCCCTGACTGACCGGCATTCAGCAACCACGTCAAGGCCGGGACAGTATTCCTTTATGTAGGAGACGAGTGCTTCACGCGACAGTTTTTCATCCTCTACTACGACGGTTTTCAGGGGACGGAGGTGGTTTTCCATGTGATTGTTCTTATGTCTTAACTCATTTACGGGGTTCTGACAGGAAGATCAATTATTACCCTGGTTCCGGTCTCCTCCCTGTCAGGCCAGATGTCTTCAATAAACACCTTACAGTCACTGTTTGTCATACTATTGAAAATTCGCAATCTCTCTGTAACGAGTTCAATACCCCTTGAGGGATGAGCTGATGACCTTGTTTTTAACAAGCCGGCCTGTTTTCTGCCAATTCCGTCATCTTCAATGATACACCGCAATCTTTCAGGGCCTGTCCGCGAAAGTTCAATTCTTATATGCCCTGATCTTTCCCTGAGGTTCCTCACTCCATGCCAGATTGCATTTTCAACAAATGGCTGAATCATCCCGGGAAAGACTTTGATCTCTTCGGGCAAAGAGATCCTCTCTGTTGATAAAGAATATGAAAACTGGTCGCCAAGCCTGAGATGCTCAAGCTTAAGGTAATCATTCAATGAACTCAGCTCCTTTTCAAGCGGGATGAAGTCATCGCCGAGGTTGTCAATAATTGACCTGATCAGCCTTGAAAAATCAGCGATATATTCATTGGCCGCCAGTTTGTCCTCCTTCGAGATAAAATAATTAATGGAGCTCAGTGAATTGAAAACGAAATGCGGATTCATCTGGCTTCTCAGGCTCTCAAGCCTTAGCCGGTCCTGTAACTGTCTGTCCTTCAGCTTCTGCTGATTCAGGTAAAAGAATCCGGCAAATACTAGCGGGGCAATAAAAAGCAACACTATGAATATTCTGGCAAGCGGGTATTCAATGAACCTGTGTGGTATGCTAATCAGAACTGACCTTTTATATGCCCACTCTCCCCTTGAATTTGTGGCTTCAAGTTCAAGACGATAATCTTTGTGTGTCAGGTTTGCATAGCTTATCGTCCGGCTTCTGTGATCCGTCACAATCCAGCTGGCATCCTCCCCTGATAGCCGGTAACGGTACCTGATTCTTTCGGGACTCAGAAAATCAAACAGTGTAAAGGTTGCCTGAAAATTATTGTCGCCCTTGCGAAGCCTGAAAGTATCTGTCTCGTAGGGAGCCCTGCCAAGTAACCGCGTTATCCCGGAAACCCTGAAATCAGTTATGGCGATGGACCTGAAATCACTCCCGGGATGATTAACCGCTACACTGTCAGGATGAAACTTTACTACACCGCCGATACCTCCAAAAAACATCTCGCCGGAAGATGTCCTGAAAAACGAATCAGAATTGAATTCCGAAATCAACAGGCCTTCCGCCTTACCGTAATTTCTGAACAGCCTTGTGGCAGGATTGAACATCGAGATTCCCTGGTTGGTGGAAATCCACAGGGAGCCGCTGTCATCCTTCAAAATGCTGTAGGTGACGTTATTGGACAGGCCGTCTGCTGTGGTGAAGATCTCTGTCCTTCCCGATTCGGGATATAGATGACCAAGACCACCGCCCATCAGCGCCACCCAGATATCACTGCTGTCTCCCGGACAAATATGCTCTGCGATATTACCTCCCTCCCCCAGTCTGAAAACACCGGTCTTCCTCAATTCAGAATCAAGATGGATTACAAGGCTTCCCCAGGTTCCAAGCCAAAATCCAGATCCTCCGTCACTCACCAGCGAGAAGCCTGTCCCGGGCGATTCATGCCTGTAACCAGGCTTCATAATGCTGCTTGCCGGATCAAATCTGAAGATTCCTTCACTTCCGTTTATCACAATTGTTTTGCCGTCCCGGATGATATTATGTATCCCGGTGACACGCGGCCCCGTTGCGCCGGATAATGGATAGGCCTGAACAACCAGCCCGGTCTCATAACTGTAATGAAAAAGCCTGGCATCTGTTGTTCCGAACCATATGCCATCGCTTCCTTCTGCCATACACCTGACAATCGGATTTTTTTCTTCCGTTTTCGACACGGGTAAATAAAACCTGACCTCGGTTCCGTCAGGCTTTATCCTGTACAGATAATTCTGATACCTGGTTCCGATCCAGAGATCCCCGTGATGGTCCCTGAGTACAGGAAAAATAAGGGGAACGGATCCTTCGTCCGTTTTTCCTGTCAGATAATGCCTGAAAGAGCCTGGCAGTTCAGAGTAACGGTTAAGCCCCAGGCCTTCCCTTGTCTGGCTCAGGCTTCCGCTCCAGATGATCCCATCCATGCCTGTGTATATGGATTCAACATATTCACCGACAGGAACAGGAAGGTTTGTAACCGTTCCGTAACGGGTGTTCAGAATGTTGATTCCGGCAACATCATCAGTCCAGCAGAAGAAAGGCCTGCCCTGAAACTCTCCGGTGTCAATATCCTTCACCGGCGTGAATTCATTGCTGGCAGTGTCACACCTGAAAAGGCCGTACTTGCAGAACAGCCAGACGTTACCCTTCCCGGAGATATGAACGTCGGGGTTTAGCCAGCCATTGCGGAAGACGGAAGATGGGTATTGTTTCATGGAGAGAGAGCCGGCATAAACGCGGGAAATGGTTTCCCCTGAAATTATACCCTTATAGATCCTATAATCTGCATTATCATTATAGAACAGCCATAATTGCCCGGTGTTGTCAAATGATATGTACGGATAAGCCAAAATACCTTCAGACTTAACAGACTTGTCCGGGATAATCCTGAAGGTTGTAGACTCTTCAGTTTCCGGGTCATACCTCAGAAGGGCTGAATCAAGAGAAATCCATGTATATTTTTCGGAATCAGAAATTATATCTCTTGCCTGTACTTCCCTGTACTTCCCGCTAAAGGCATGCCTGAAATTATCATTAGCCCTGTCATAAATAAAGACAGGATGCCCCCAGGTGAGTATCCATACATTATTCACCGCGTCTGTATGGACTTTGTTTGGAATGAAGAACGGGATGGAGCCCGGATCACCAGGAGCATGGTAGTAATTTCTGAACTCATTTCCGTCGAACCGGCTTAGTCCGTCCCATGTTGCAAGCCATAAAAACCCCGTTTTATCCTGTGCAATACTGTATATTACATTGTGTGAAAGACCATTCTCCACTGTAAAGGTCTTGAGCTGATAACCGTTCTGGGCAGTCAGGAGGCATTGTGAAGAGATACCCAGCCATAAAGACCACAGATATAGCAGACGTCCAAGTTTCATTTTGCCGGGGGAATAGGTCTTGTCAGCTCCTCACAATAAAGAGATTGTGATTCTATGACTTAAAGTTAAGAAAAGATTTCTCACAACACCATCGTAGAAATTTAGCATATTTGCCTGCGCAATAATATAATTCAGGTATCCTGCCATGTCTGCCCTCTTCTCCCCTCTTACAATAAGAAGCATCACCCTGAAAAACCGCATAGCCATGTCACCCATGTGCCAGTATTCGGCAAAGGACGGATTTGCCAACGACTGGCATCTTGTGCATTACGGTACGAGAGCCTCCGGCGGTACGGGGCTGATAATTGCCGAGGCCACGGCAGTATGGCCGGAAGGCCGGATCTCTCCCGGCGACCTTGGGTTATGGAGCGACGACCACATCGCCGGACTGCGCAGAATTACCGAATTCATCAGCAGTCAGGGAGCCGTTGCCGGGATTCAGCTTGCCCACGCAGGGCGAAAGGCTTCCTGTGCCGTTCCGGCAGATGGAGGGAAACAGCTTGACCTGAATAACGGGGGATGGGAAACGGTGGCGCCTTCGGCAATCCCCTTCAGTTCCGGGGAGAGACCGCCTGTTATGGCTGACAACATCTGTATCGAAAGGATCATTACGGGGTTCCGCGAGGCTGCCACACGCGCCCTGCAGGCGGGATTCAAAGTTGCCGAGATCCATGCCGCCCACGGATACCTGCTTCAGGAATTCCTCTCACCCCTCAGCAACAGACGTACTGACGATTATGGCGGATCATTTGAAAACCGGACGCGACTGCTGCTGAATGTAACTGAAGCTGTGAGATCGGTGTGGCCTGCAGAATACCCTCTCTTCGTACGGATATCCTCAACCGACTGGACTGAAGGGGGATGGACTCCGGAAGAGAGCGCCAGGCTGGCGCCGCTACTGCAAAAAGCTGGGGTTGACCTTATTGACTGCTCCTCAGGGGGCAACGTTTCCGGTGCGAAGATACCCATAGGACCCGGCTACCAGGTTCCATTCGCAGAGATTGTCAAAAAAACCGGCATTCTTGCCGGAGCTGTGGGAATGATCACTGATGCCGGGCAGGCGGAGAAGATTGTGGCGGAGGGCCGTGCGGATCTCGTTCTCCTTGGGAGGGAACTGCTTCGCAACCCGTATTTCCCACTGCAGGCGGCAGGAGATCTGGGCACTCAGACTGAATGGCCCGTTCAATATGTCAGAGCAAAACAATAGTACAGGGTGAGGCGCACAGAACCAACCAGAAACAGCCGGCTGATAATGTCTGCACTTTAGAACCAGTCTGCTGCCCTGCTATTTCTGAAGTGAGTAAAGATACTTTATCTCTTCTGCCCAGAGGGTCTCGTCGGGCGTCTCAAGGATCAGGGGTATGTCATCAAACCTCGGATCATTCATTATCAGGCCGAAGACCTCGTCACCAATCTCCCCCTTGCCAAGGCTGTCATGCCTGTCGACACGCGAGCCGAATGCCTTCTTCGATTCATTCAGATGCATTCCCTTCAGGTAACTGAATCCCACAACCCGTTCAAACTCCTCAAAAACCTTTTTGAAGCCCTCAGCTGAAGACAGATCATACCCGGAAGTATAGGCATGGCAGGTGTCAATGCATACTCCCACCCTGCTCTTGTCATCAACCCTGTCTATTATATGCCTGAGGTGTTCAAACCGGTAACCCAGGTTTGTTCCCTGACCGGCAGTGTTCTCAATTACAGCAATCACCCCGTTGGTCTTTTCAAGGGCGATATTGACCGACTCTGCAATCAGATCCAGGCACTGTTCCTCGGTAATCTTCCCCAGGTGGCTTCCGGGGTGAAAGTTGAGCCTGTCGAGACCCAGTTGTTCGCATCTCTTCATCTCATCGATAAATGAGTAGCGTGATCTCCCAAGCCCGTCAGGATCGGGACTGCCCAGATTGATCAGGTAACTGTCGTGCGGCAGTATCTGGTGAGGCTTGAAATCAAATTCCCCGCACCGTTTGCGAAAGGCATCAATGCTCCTGGTGGTAAGAGGAGGAGCAACCCACTGTTTCTGGTTTTTGGTGAAGAAGGCAAATGCCTTCGCTCCTATCTCATTTGCATTCAACGGTGCGTTCTCCGCACCACCTGATGCACTGATGTGTGCTCCGACGTATTTCATTGGATTCAGTTTTGTCTACCGGTCAATAAGCGGTTTTTCGTAGACAAAGATATCAGTGAATCCCAATCCTGCAAGTTCCGGATAGTACGGATATGTCTCCTCCCTTGTAAAGAATCCGGTTATGACAACCCTGTAGTTTTCCCACTCACCGATGATTTCAACAGGCAGCTTCAGCCTCTTTTCGATCTTCTGTTTAGCCCGCTCTGCCTCGGCTTCCCTGCGGTAGCTCCCGGCGTGGAGAACAAATCTCGGTTTGGGTGGCGGGGGTGGTGCAATTTCTTCAGCTTTCACAGGCAGGTCTGGTTCAATCTCCTCCTGTTCCTCCTGCAATACCGGCACCTCTCCCTTTTCCTGACCTTCAGGCCGCTCAGGAACCGGCTCCAGAGCGACTGGCACCACCGGCACAAGACCTGCTTCCGATCCGTGAAGCACCGTTATATCCTCAAAGCCGTACTTCCTGAGCAAGGGGATGAACTCCCTGACCTCGTTTGTATCAGCAAATCCCGTTATCTGTACTTTGAACAGACCTCCCTCATTACGTATTGTAACAAGTTTTTCGGCAGCGGCAAGCAGCCTGTCGCTCATTGTCACTGTCTCCTCGAGGGTGCTGAAGGCGCCAAGCTGGACGGTTGTGCCCCTTATTACAACAGGCATGGGCTCTTCAATAACCGTCTCCTTAACCACGGCAAGGGAATCTTCTCTCGTCCGGGAGATCCATTCGCCCTTCACAGCCTTGTTTGAGATCACCCATATCTCGGTGATGCCCTGATCCTGGATAACGGGTATGTATTTCTCCAGGTCCTCGCGGTCATCAAAGCCTGTTATGCGAACCTTCCAGAATCCGTCTTCCTCAAACAACTCAACGTTCTTGTCCAGCGCTCCCTCGACCTTTCTCTTCATAATTTCAGCGTACAGCTTGGTCCTGAACGCACCGAACTGAACTGCATAATAGTCCTCGGTAATTGTCACAAGCTCACGTGTCACTTCGTGGATGACCAGGTAGGATGTATCTTTGGCCATGGTTCTGGCTGGCTCCGGAGGAACAATCTTCAGCGTGTCCGTACCTGGAATGTAGCCCGGCAGCTCAGCGATGTCAGCCACAGCGACAGAGTCAGCCGGTATTACCGCATCAGGAATAAGCTCCGGCTTTCTTAGTATGAAGTCAAGTCCCTCAACATAATCGCCCTCGCTGTTTGTCATGATGCTGAATCCAATTGAATCAGGCTCCGACACCAGGTTCAGCCGCCTGAGCTGGGCTGTGTCAATCCTGACCCTGTAAATACCGGGAGGCAATCCGAACCAGCTGAAATAACCATCCTCCTCTGTCAGGACCCTGCCAGCTATCTCATCAGAACTATTGATGAAGTTGACAATAACCCTCCCCAGTCCTTTCTCTGTCCCCTTATCAGCGAACAGAACGGTACCCGTTGCCTCACCCCTGACAAGAACCGGTATCTCAATCATCTTCAGCATATTGGGGTCTGCAACAACAGCATATGATTTCTTGTCAAGCCTCCAGGTGATGTTTTCGAAGTTGTTTTCGTCAACCTCAATATAATACTTGACGTAGGGTTCGAGTCCGGTTATATGAATTGTAGTGTCCTTTTCACTTCGCTCGAGAGTACCGCTGCTTGATCTTATATTCAGACCCTTTGCCTTTGGTTCGCCGGCATCACGCCTGCCGTTGGCATTAAGGTCCAGGAAAGGCATTATGGAGATTCCGCCTCTCCCGACATTGGTACGGTTGTCTGCCTTCAGCCATCCGGAGGGCCTGTCATTTATCAGGCTGCCCCTTGCATACTGCACAAATGTTGACTGCCGGTTTGTCTGCCTTGCCGAAAGACCTGTCTGTGCAAACGAGAAGTCATACCGCACACCAACCTCACCCATTGTAATGTTATGCCGGAAGTTCCTCTCCCAGGAGAGGTTTACATAACCTTTCTCAAATACCCGTTTTTCAAGGCCAAGCTTTGCAGTCATGAATTCTCCGTCAGTGTAATTATACTGGGCCTGGGGCATGATCAGGAATTCTCCCGGCAGGCGGACCGCAAATGAAAGCTGGCTATGAAGACTGGGTTCATTTTCTCCGATGAAAAGGCCATAGGTTGTCAGGTTGGTATTCACCCCAAGGACGGATCCTGCAAGCATCCACTCGGCAGTTGTATAGTTCGTCAGAGGGAGAACGATCTGATAATATGACATCCTGGAATAAGCAGAGAACTTCTTTATTCTCAAGGGAATAGAAAGAGAGGCTCTGCGCTCCTCAAGGTAGTTGTAATTGATTGCTTTCTGGTCCTTGTCGTAACGGATATAATCCAGATCCAGCTGGATATTTGCCGGGAAACGGTAAGAGAGTCTTCCGCGAGCCCTGACTCCATATGTATAGTCACCGGAAAGAAGGACATTTCCGGGCAATCTTAGGGAAGCATTTACGAAAGGCATTACCGGCGTTGCGGAGACTGATGAGAGGTATTCTGCTCCTGCTCCCAGGGTGAGGAATCTTGTGGCTCCGAAACTCACGCTTGCCCTGGAAAAACGGCTCCAGACTGAATCTTCCACAACACCAGCACTGACTGTATACTCGATCTCCCTGTGAGGAATGAAATTGTACGGAATTGTCAGGTTTTGCTCCCTGGTCCTCTCCTCTCCCCAGGGCCCGTAATACTTGAGCTTAACCATAGTGTTCCCATAGACCAGCGGGACTTCAAATGTAAAAAAGCCGGATGCATCTGCCTTGAGATAATCAACAAGCACATTGTTTACATATAGTTCCACAGTCCAGCCCGGCTCAGTCTTATCAGTCAGGGTGTATGTTCCGAAGGAGCGTCTGAAGGTGGTTGGAGTATTTGTAAGCTGAATACCAATCACCGGGTCGTAAATTGATGCCGTGGCCTGGGTAATAATTTTTCCGGCCATGACCTGCCTGAGGAATGTGCGGTCATTGTTTACGTGCCGCCATAGATAATATTGCTGTTTTTCCCGGAAGGGATCTCCTGAATAATAGTTCAGGGAGGCCGTCGCCTCTCCTCCGGCAATTACGGAGCCAAGAGAGAGGTTGAGTCTTGCCTGCGATACCCCACCGGGCTGCTCGATGGCATATACAGACCAGTCAGCCATGCCAAAACGGAAACCCGGATAACTTCTTCCTATTGTTGTATCAACCAGTATATCCCCTCTCAGTCTGGTCATATTAGTTCTCATCTCCGCAAGCTTCAGTTCCCTTATCCCCGGCAGTTCCTGCTTGGTATCAATTACCACAGTGAGATCACGAAACGTGAACTTGCATTCAAGCCCGAACACTTTTCCATACCAGGGGATTTTAAGATAAAGGCCATTATCGGACCTGACCAGATCTCCCTCTCCGAGTGTCCAGGTTCTGCCACCGTAGACAATTCGGTTCCCCGGCCTGTCAATAGAATAAACAGCTTCAGGATTTATCCAGAAACCGTCTATTATATCAAAATCGTCACTCGGCATATTCCTGATTTTAATAAAATCGAAAAGCCCTGTGACAGACAGATAGACATCTTCATCCCTTATCAGAGCATCGATTTCTCCAACCCCGATGTGGGGAAGCTTAACATATACCGAAATTTCATCATAAAGTGGCTCGTCCTGCGCATTTGCCAGGGGAGATCCGAAGATGAAAAGACCCAGAATTATTAAGAGGCGATATCCGGACGAAAGAGAAGAATTAAATCTTCTGCTTCTTGGACCGGAATATGTCTCTGAGTTTGTCATAATTGCTCTGGAAACCTGTACTTTTCTATTCCCTGATCAGGGTGATACTGAAGTTGCCACTGTAATTACCCGGTGGATTTGACGCGGTATTGCCGACAGTCAGGCTTCCTCCAACAAGGAGGGTGGTCTGCTGCGGCCATGGAAGGCTTGTTACAAATGGAGATGACGGCAGTGATCCGGCAATCTGAAGGGTCAGGGTCCCGCCACCGCTTCCTGTAAGTGTCACCGGTGGACTTACAAGCAGTGAGAGAACCGTGCCGGGGTTGGCTCTGACATAAAACATTGCAGGTGTGTAAGCATATCCAAGAGACAACAGGACAATATCTCCGCTTGAACTTCTGGTTCCATTGGGAGCGACAGTAATAGTGCCTCCGGACAAGCCAGGGGAGAACGCTCCGAAAGCAAGTGGCTGGGAGGGGTTGGCGGTGATGATGACCGGCCTCGGCGGCGGTTCCTGTCCTTTCACCGGAGCAGCCAGGCTGAAAAGCACAGCGGTCATTAGGGCCGTCAGGAGTCTGCCAAAGAATTTCTTTCCACTTCGTATTTCACTCATCATATTCCGATTGACTGTTTTACGGTAGATTTCAATGATCCCGTGGTATAGTTCACCAAATAAATTCCCGGTTTAAGATTTAAATCCAGGCTGTAGCGGCCCGTCTCAAGTATTTTCCTGACATAGACCGGCCTTCCTCCCAGATCATACATAGTTATGACGCCTTCGCCTCCCTCAACGGCCCCTACCGTGACCTCAAGTTGCTGACCGTGGCTGTAAACGGAGAAGATATCTGTCTCATCCGGTTCCGTCCCGATGCCTGTGGTGTTCTTGAGAATTGCCAGTGCAAACCTGCTCGTGTAATTACCGGTTACAAGATTTACCCTGTATGGCCCTGAGGAGACCAGGTCAATATTTGCTCCTGTTACTGCATCACGGAACATTATCCTGACATTTTCGGGCAGGTTTTCAAGGTTACGCAACGCGAAAACAACCTCCCCGTCACGGTAGGATGTGAATCCAAGAGGCACATAAACGACGCTGTCAGCCTGTTGCGGGAGGGAATTGACCGAAAGCTTCGAACCGTCTGTCAATACCGAAAAGAGGTTCGTGACCATCATGTCCGTGTTGAACAGCTTAAGTGCATCAAGCTCCCTGTCAAAGGCCACGGCAGCTGCATCATC
>CAZHAI010000009.1:0-1990 GCA_964530645.1 uncultured Rikenella sp.
TATCAGAGGTTTTATTGACGCATTCCGTTGCCCTTCTGTTAATTGTCCTGTAGTGATTCCGGGTCTCAAGGAACTTCTCGTACCGAACCTTGACAACAGCTATTGTTGGATTGGTAACCGGGGAATTGCCCTTCCTGATACGGTATTCCTCCCCGTCAATAATCCGCTTGCCCCACGCAACGAGTTCATTTTCAGTCGTCAGCGAAGGGACTGTGGAGTCGTCCGAAGCGATGCCGTAAAATGACCTTGTCTCCGCCGGCATCTCCCCCCTTGCAATGGCCATGTTCATAACCTTGAGGAAATGGGTTATGTAAAGCCTTGCCTTCCGTGCCGTGTCCTGGTTAGACTTTGCCTTCTCGGTCTGGTTGACGAGGGTCTGCCGCTGATGGCTTATTGAATTTTCGAAGACGGGTAGAAAACCCTGAATTTTAACAAGTGTTTTCATTGAAAAAGCAAGCCTGAAAGGCGGAATATCCTTGCTCATTTCAACGGCTCTCTTGAGAGCTCTCAGACGTGCAGAATCAGTGTTGGGCAGACGGCGATAGGGCATAAAATAGAAGTTTAGGGTTAGCCACTATGCGAATATACGCTCTAATGTTTATTTGTCAACGCCCTTCGCAATTAAAAATTGCTGATATCCCGAAAAAAGTCAACTGCTTCTGCTACATTAGCGTACTGATATAAAAATTACTCAGATATGTTTGAAAAAGAAGTTTACATCAAGCGGCGTCAAAGGCTGAAGTCTCAGATGAACAATGGCATAGCCCTGTTTATAGGGAATGTCGAATCTCCCATGAACTACCCGGACAATACCTACCACTGGAGACAGGACAGTGATTTCCTCTATTTTTTTGGTGTTGATCTGCCGGGTCTGGCAGGAATGATCGATTTCAATTCGGGGGATGAGATAATATTCGGGAATGATTTTGACGTTGATGACATTGTTTGGATGGGTCCTCAGCCCAAAGTGGCAGAGCTGGCTTCAGGTGCCGGCATCAGGCTCACTCATCCGGTGGCAAAGTTGGCTGACATGGTTCATGATGCCATTGCAGGAGGCAGGGAGGTCCATTTCCTTCCGCCTTACCGTGCCGAGACGAAGATGACCCTCGGGGCGCTGCTTAAGGAAAATCCATGCCAGATGCGCACCAGGGCGTCTGAGCAGTTGATAAAGGCTGTTGTTTCACTCAGGTCAATCAAGGAAGATGTTGAGATCGCAGAGATAGACAAGGCGGCTGACATCTCATGTGAGATGCAGACAACGGCAATGCGGATGTGCAAGCCGGGTATGACGGAACAGGAAATCTACGGTGTCCTTCAGGGAATAGCTTACTCCGGAGGGGCCGCTCCTTCATTCCCGATAATTCTCAGCATCAACGGACAGACGTTGCATAATCACGTCCACGTGAATGTTCTTAGGGAGGGAAGGATGATGGTCACCGACTGCGGTGCCGAATCGAATATGCACTACTCTGCTGACCTGACCCGCACCACTCCCGTGGGAGGGAAATTCAGCCAGCGCCAGAAAGAGATCTACGAGATAGTCCTGAAGGCAAATACCGAGGCTATAAAGGAAGCGGGCCCGGGGATTTCAAATCGCGACCTGCATCTCAACGCATGCAGGGTAATTGCCAAGGGCATGAAGGACCTCGGGTTCATGAAGGGGGATATTGAGGAGGCCGTGGCTTCGGGAGCACACGCTCTCTTTATGCCTCACGGACTGGGTCATATGATGGGCCTCGACGTCCATGATATGGAAAGCCTTGGTGAGAATTTTGTCGGATACAATGATGAGGTGAAACGCAGCACTCAGTTCGGACTGAGGTCTCTTCGCTTTGCGCTGCCATACAAACCGGGTCATGTGTTTACTGTTGAGCCGGGTATCTATTTCATTCCTGAACTGGTTGCCAAATGGAAAGCCGAAGGGATAAACAAGGCCTTCATCAACTTTGAAAAGGTTGAGAGCTACCTTGATTTCGGAGGCATCAGGATT
>CAZHAI010000009.1:2000-16281 GCA_964530645.1 uncultured Rikenella sp.
GGATTGAGGATGATGTGCTTATTACGCCTGCCGGATCAAGGATGCTGGGCAAAACGGCACCCAAGACCGTGGCAGAAATTGAGAATACCTGCAGGCAAGGTTAAACCTGCCGGCCGGAAAACAGAAGCGGCGTCCGTGAAGGGCGCCGCTTTTTTTGTCAGAATGCCTTGAAATACTCGCGGTTCAGGCGCGCGATGTTGAACAGTTTTATCTGTTTGGGACACTGCGCCTCGCAGGCCCCTGTGTTTGAACAGTTTCCGAACCCCTGCAGGTCCATCTCCGTGATCATCGCCCTGACCCTCTCCTTTGCCTCGGGCCTTCCCTGTGGCAGAAGGGCGTACTGTGAGATCTTTGCAGACACGAACAGCATCGCGGAGGCATTCTTGCAGGCTGCCACGCAGGCGCCGCATCCTATGCAGATCGCTGAGTCGAATGCCGTGTCACTGTCATGCCTGCGCACGAGGGTGTTGTTGGCCTCCGGCGCCGCACCGGCAGTAACCGAGATGAATCCTCCGGCCACCTGTATCCTGTCCATCGCGCTGCGGTCCACAATCAGGTCCTTTATCACAGGAAAAGGTTTTGCCCTCCACGGTTCAATGACGATAGTCTCGCCATCCTTGAAATACCGCATAGAGAGGTGGCATGTTGTCAGTCCGGGAACGGGGCCGTGGGGATAGCCGTTTATGTACATCCCGCAGCTGCCGCAAATCCCCTCGCGGCAGTCATGGTCAAAAGCAACCGGTTCCTTCCCTTCTGTCACCAGCCGGCTGTTCAGCAGGTCAAGCATCTCGAGGAAGGACATGTCAGGGGAGACGCCGTCAAGATCATAAAACGCGAATGAGCCTTTGGTCTTCGCATTTTTCTGTCTCCATATCTTAAGTCTGAGCTTCATATCAGCAATGGTTTACAGTTGTTATTTATAGCTTCTCTCCCTGAGTTCCACAAATTCGAACTTCAAAGGTTCCTTGTTCAGGAGGGGTTCATCATCGCCGTTGTATTCCCAGGCTGCGACATAAGCATACTCCTGGTCGTTCCTTTTTGCTTCACCTTCAGCTGTCTGGCTCTCCTCTCGGAAATGGGCCCCGCACGATTCCTTCCTGTTCAGGGCGTCGGTGATCATAAGTTCGGCCAGCTCGAGGAAGTCAGCCACGCGCCCTGCCTTTTCGAGCTGCTGGTTCAGGTCATCACCCTCACCCGTTACAAGGAGGTCACTCCAGAACTCTTTTCGCAGTTCCCTGACCATCTCTTTGGCCTTCGTAAGTCCCTCCTCATTGCGTGTCATACCGCAGTAGTCCCACATTATCTTCCCCAGACGCTTGTGGAAGCTGGAAGCAGTCTGTTTCCCCTTCATAGAGAGGAACGTTTCAAGTCTCTCCCTGGCGTTTTTTTCTGCCTCATCGAATTCCTGTCCTGTGGTTGGGATTTTCGGAGTTCTGATCTCACCTGACAGGAAGTTCGAGATCGTTACCGGAAGGATGAAGTAACCGTCACCTGCAGCCTGCATGAGGGAGCTGGCTCCCAGACGGTTGGCGCCATGGTCTGAAAAATTGGCCTCACCTATTGCGAACAGACCGGGAATAGTTGTCATCAGTTCATAATCAACCCACAGACCCCCCATTGTATAATGGCCTGCAGGGTAAATCTGCATCGGCTCTTCATAGGGATCCATTCCGGTAATGGCCCTGTACATCTCGAAGAGGTTACCGTATTTGTTCTCAATAGCCTTCTTTCCCTGTTTCTTAATTGCATCGCGGAAATCGAGGTTCACGGCGAGCCCTGTCTTTCCCACTCCGTAACCGGCATCGCACCTCTCCTTGGCAGCCCTTGAGGCCACATCGCGGGGCACGAGGTTACCGAATGCGGGATAGCGGCGTTCCAGATAATAATCGCGCTCATCCTCAGGAATGCTGTTTGACGGTCTTGTGTCTCCCTTCTTTTTTGGCACCCATATCCGGCCATCATTGCGGAGCGATTCCGACATAAGGGTCAGCTTGCTCTGGAACTCATTCAGCTGAGGTATGCTCGTAGGATGTATCTGAACGAAGCTCGGGTTGGCAAAGGCCGCTCCCTTTTTATAGGCTTTCCATGCTGCCGAAGCGTTGCTGTTCACAGCCAATGTGGAAAGATAATATACAGTACCGTATCCTCCGGTGGCAAATACAACTGCATGAGCCGAATGACGCTCAATCTCCCCGGTGATAAGATTGCGGGTAATGATGCCCCTTGCCTTGCCGTCTATAAGGACCAGTTCGAGCAGATCGCGCCTTGGGAACATCTTCACCGCCCCGGCTTTGATCTGCCTGTTTAGCGATGAATAGGCACCCAGAAGGCACTGCTGCCCTGTCTGACCCTTGGCGTAAAAGGTGCGCGAAACCTGTACTCCGCCGAAAGAGCGGGTATCAAGGGTGCCGCCGTACTCACGTGCAAAGGGCACCCCGAGGGCGGTATAATGGTCAATGACCTGGTTGCTCACCTCGGCAATCCGGTATACGTTGGCCTCACGCGCCCTGAAATCGCCTCCCTTGATCATGTCATAAAAGAGGCGGAACACATTGTCACCGTCATTCTTGTAGTTCTTCGCGGCGTTGATGCCTCCCTGTGCGGCCACGGAATGAGCCCTTCGGGGTGAATCCTGGTAACAGAAGACCTTGACGTTGTACCCGAGCTCACCCAGTGATGCGGCTGCTCCTGCACCTGAGAGGCCGGTGCCTATAACAATGATGTCCAGTTTCTTTTTGTTTGCCGGATTGACAAGTTTTGTGGCGGCCTTGTACCTGGTCCATTTCTCTTCAAGCGGACCCTCGGGTATCTTTGCATTGAGAGTTATCATAATATGTCAGTTCTTCGGGTTATTTGAAAAGACGGATGACGAGCGGTATGATGGCGAATCCCAGCGGGATTGCAATTGCATATATAAGGGAGATGACCCTTATGACAGGTTTCCAGAACTCATTGGACCATCCCAGGGTCTGAAACGCAGATTGCAGTGCATGGTAGAGGTGAAAACCAAGAAGGAGGAAGCAGACCCAGTAGAGGATAGCATATGCGCGGATAGCGAATAGCATGTGTGCCATATCATAGAAATTTTCAGGGTCGCCCTCAACTATCCCCAGCTTGACGAAATAAAAATTAAAGAAGTGTATCACCAGGAAGATCAGAACCGATCCGCCTGTCCATATCATGAATCTCGAAAAGGCTGATGTTTCGGACTTGTTCCTGACGGCATAACTGACAGGCCTGGAGAGCCAGTTCTGAATCTGGATAATCAGCCCGTAGGTAATATGGGTTAAGATTGCCAGGATCAGCAATATCTCAACCACCTTAACAAGCGGGAAGGTGGCCATGAAATGCGCTGCCTTGTTGAAGGGCTCCGGGTCACTTTTTAAGAGCATGAGATTGATGCCCAGATGCACCGGCAGGAACAGAAGCAGGAACAAACCGGCAAGTGCCATCACAAATTTCTTCGAGACGGCCGAGAAGAGGATCTTGTTCATCGGCTATTTACTTAATTGTTCAGGGTTTTTGAAAGATCGGGGGAAATTCTTTACTTCCTCGTAAATTTAAAAGATTTTTGTACCAATAACAAAGGTCCGTGATGAGGAGTATAGAATATGAAGGCATAAAGGTTTCATACTTTGTCCGGGGCAAGGGCAAACCAATTGTTCTGCTGCACGGATATCTTGAGACCAGCGAAGTCTGGGAGCCTCTGGCTGAAATGCTTGAAAGAAAATTCCGCATCATAGCGGTAGACCTGCCCGGCCATGGAGCATCGGAGGTTAAAAGCGAAATCCACGAAATGGATTTCCTGGCAGGTGCGGTGAGAGAGGTGATCAGGGATTCAGGGGAGGATAAGGTAATGGTTGTCGGGCATTCGCTGGGAGGATATGTCACCCTGGCATTGGTGGAACTCTTTCCCGGGCTGCTGTCAGGGTATGTGCTGTTCCACTCGCATCCGCATGCTGACACACCGGAGGCAATTGCCAGGAGGAACCGGGAGATTGCCGTTGTCAGGGCCGGCAGGAAAAATATTATGTATCCCGGTAATATAAGCATGATGTTCGCAAAGGATAATCTGAAGTCGATGTCAAAGGAGCTCGAACGCTCGAAGAAGATCGCATCGCGGAATCCGGGCGAAGGAATAATCGCCATGCTCAACGGGATGATTGCCAGGCCGTCACGCCAGTTTATCCTTGAAAACGGAACTGTTCCTCTGTTATGGATTCTTGGAAGGCATGATCTCTATTTCTCGCCTGAAAAGGCTCAGCGTGATATCGGGTTACCGCACAACGCAGAGGTAGTGATCCTGGAAAGGTCAGGGCACCTGGGATTTATTGAGGAGACTGAAAAATCTGCCGGCCTTCTGGAAAGATTTGCCGGAAAACTCAGGTGGTAACCTGTTTTCAGATGCTCTCGATATATGTCAGGGCATCGAGCAAAGTCCTGTCAATATCCTGCCATATGGGATAGAAGCCCTTGTTATCAAGCATGTTGCGTGCAATATACGCCTTCAGCTGAACATTGATGACTTTTTCAGAAACGTTAATCTGATCACTTATGGGCGACACGCCGTTCTTGCCGGCGAAAGCCACAAACTTCGGGAGCAGATCCTGTTCAGTAAGCCATTGTTCGAGCGAGGCAATGTCCCTGAATCTCCTGAGGGTCTCACGGTTGTCTTCAGTATATTTAAGGGCATACCTGTAGAGCAGCCCGGAATTTCTTATGGCGAGAAAGTAATCTGTCATGCCGACAGTATCAATAGGTATAAAGATATCAGGCATTATGCCGCCACCGCCGTATACTGTCTTTCCTCCAGGGGTTGTAAATCGCAGGGAGTCGGCGTGCCTTATTGAGTCGGCCTCCTCAAGTTCGCCGTGCATGATCCTGTTCCCCAGGTCCTCATAGTACTTGTCAACACCCTCATCATAGGGTTTCTGGATAGACCGGCCTGTGGGAGTATAATACCTTGCAATTGTAAGTCTCATTCCAGATCCGTCGCGAAACATTACAGGTTCCTGAACAAGCCCTTTTCCGAAAGAGCGTCTCCCGATGATTGTGCCCCTGTCATTGTCCTGTACTGCGCCTGCGAGTATTTCGCTTGCGGAAGCGCTCCACTCATCAATCAGGACAACCAGTTCGCCCTTCTCAAAATCGCCCTGCGAGGTAGCCTTTATATCCTGCCTCGGGGTTGATTTACCCATTGTGAATACGATGAGTTTTCCGTCAGGGAGGAACTCATCGGCTATCATCGTGGCGGCATCCATGACACCGCCGGAGTTGCCCCTGAGATCCAGGATGAGTTTTTTCATTCCCTCGTCTTTCAGCTCGCGAAGGCCCTTTTTAAACTCGTCATATGTTGTAAGGGCGAAGTTGGCGATCTTGATATAGCCTACCTCATCTGACATCATGTATGAAACATCAACGCTGTAGATAGGTATTTTGTCACGGGTGATTGTGAAAGGCAGCAGGGTGTCTGTTCCTTTGCGCCCGATCTTCAGGTTGACTTTGGTGCCGCGCGGTCCCTTGAGCATCTTCATTATGTCCTCATCCGGAATTCCCTTTCCTGCTATCAGCGAGTCATTGACATAGATAATTTTATCACCGGCAAGGATGCCAGCCTTCTCTGATGGTCCTCCTGAAATGGCACTCATTATGAGCACGGTGTCAGTAAGCATGTTGAAAGAAACGCCGATCCCGTCGAAATTTCCCTGGAGCGGCTCATTTGCCTGTGCCAGGTCAGTGGCGGGTATGTAGACAGAATGGGGGTCAAGTTTGCGCAGCATCACCGGGATGGCCTCCTCTATGAGCTCATTGCGGTTGACTGTATCCACATAGTCGGATTCGATTATGTCAAGCACACGGCTCAGCTTGTCATTTGACGGTGGGAAATTTGTATAAAGCCCGGACTGAGGATGGGGCATGTAAAACCCAATCAGTATGCCGGCGGCAACTGCAACACCGATTATCAGCGGAAGATATGCTTTGTTATATTTCATTTTTCTTTTCTCCGAGGTCAATGAATAAAAGCTCAATGCCTGCTCTTTTCAGGAGCTCTATTCCGTCAAGGTTGCGGTACTGGTTACTGTAAACGACCCGTCTTATTCCCGACTGGATGATCAGCTTGGCGCATTCCATGCATGGGGAGTCAGTGATGTAGAGGGTGGCGTTGTCGCTTGAGTTGTTCGACCTTGCTACCTTGGTGATGGCATTTGCTTCAGCATGTAGAACGTAAGGTTTGGTAACATTATTCTCATCCTCGCAGACATTTTCAAATCCTGCAGGTGTGCCGTTGTAGCCGTCGGAGATTATCATCTTGTCCTTTACGATCAGCGCTCCAACCTGCCTTCTCTTGCAATAAGAGTTCTCTGACCACACCGCAGCCATGCGCAGATAGCGCCTGTCAAACTGATCCTGCTTCTCCCCGTAGGGATGAATGGCATCCTTTTTTATCATCCTCGTTCTTTTCGCCGGCAAACTTAATCGTTTTTGGGACCAATTCAAATAACCCGACGATTATCCGGCTCACATGCAAGATCTTAAAGGATGGTATTTTAGGATTACTGCGCTGTCGGCTACCTGTTGCTGTCTTTCCATGTGTAAGCATGAGGCCAGCTCGGACGATCTTCGTATACAGCTGTATGACATATATAACATCCGTTTATCTTTTCCGGATTGGAGCCACCGTGTTTTTCAACGAACTCTGATATCTCATCCTCTTCTCCCCTTGAATTTTCATGACAGGCGCCACAACTGGCAAGTGTTTTCGGAGTCTCACTGTAAGGCTGATACTGCATGGCCTGGTAGTTATCTGCATCTTTCAGTGAGGGAACCATTGCGTGCGGGCTGCCGTGGCAGGCTGAGCACATCAGGTCCCCGTGCCCTTTTGATTCCCGATATAGTTCTGTGGTTGATCCGACATCCGTGACCCCGGTGTGACACGTCACACATGCTGGTTCATTCATCCAGGGTATCCTGCCTGATTCGGTGGATGATGCAACCTGAGCCATTGTACCGTGGCACTCGGTGCAATTTCCGTCAGCGCCTGTATGCTCTGCGCTGCGGCTGCACCGGGTAGTCGCGCCCGGATGGCAGTCGTAGCAGGAGGCATCCTTGTCAGCATGATAACCGTGAATGGCTTCGGAAAGATACTTTCCCGATGACCCCCTGCCAGCTTTTCCAAGGGCCATCGTGCCATGGCAATTTGCACAGAGCACGGGTTTGGACTGCATCAGAGAGGTCCCGTTCTCATCATCATGCTCCTTAAGAACGTCATTAAAAGCATCCGTACCGTGACACTTTGCACAGTTGATCTCATCCGAGGTGGGCACTGTGGCACGGGTTGAAGCGAGAATCTTGCCAGCCGCATCCTTGACAGTCACCTCGGCCACCTGCAGAGGCTCCCAAACACCCTGATCATTAACAGGTGTCACCGGAATACCGGTTGCTTCGTACCGATCACCAGAGACAGTCATGGTACCCGCTAACTTATTGCCCGTCAGGCCCCTGTCATGTTCAAGTGACGGCAGGCCGAAGAGAGCGGTGATGTTATCCCAGAATCCCCCGTACTCCCTTTTCCCGTAGGAGGATGTATTGCCGATGATCCTGTACTCGACTGTCAGGCCGGAAGTAACTAATTGCGGAGGATCACCGCGTTTGACCACCTGGGCAAGTACAGTGTTGTACGGTGGCAGTATCACTGCTTTGTCATAGGAGGGATTAAGGCAATGCATTCCCAAATCATTCCATGCGAAGACAACATAAGCATCTGTGTAAAAGGGAGGTTTTTCCTTGTCATCGGAACATCCGGAGATTGTGATAATGATCACTGCAATCAGGATAAGTCTCAGCCTGGGGAAATTATGTAAGGTTTTCATGGTGCCCTTTATTAAATAAGAATCTTACCTTCAAGATATAATGATGTGCGTCCTGCAATAAGTGTGCGGTCACCGGCCAACCTGCATTCGAGAACTCCGCCCCTTGCAGACAGCTGCCGGGCAGTCATTGATTTTTTCCCGAGACGGGCTGACCAGAAGGGTGTAAGTGTTGTGTGGGCCGATCCGGTGACAGGGTCCTCATCTATGCCTATTCCGGGGCAGAAGAACCTCGAAACAAAGTCGACCTCCTTTCCGGGGGCTGTGACAATTACTCCCCTTGCTTCCGTTGCGGCGAGCATCCTGAAATCGGGCTTCAGGGAAAGGATCTCATCTTCGGTGTCGAAGAGAAGGAGATAATCGGTGCGGCCTGTGTGACATTCCTTTGGTGCCTTTCCGAAGCTCTCCCTGATCACTGCAGGTAGGTCTGTTTCGTGAAGGGTGTCGGAAGGGAAGTCGAGCTCCAGGAGGTCTACTCTCTTCCTGACGGTGAGGTTACCCATGACCCTGGAACGGAAGATGACAACATCGCTTTGCGGTTCAAGGATATTCAGCACTACGAATGCCGAGGCGAGGGTGGCGTGGCCGCACAGGTCCACCTCCGCTGCCGGCGTGAACCACCTGATCAGCCATTCGCCATTGCCGCGGGTGATGAATGCAGTCTCGGAAAGGTTGTTTTCCATTGCAATATTCTGCATCGTCTCCTCAGTGACCGGATCAGTGAGAACGCACACTGCTGCGGGGTTGCCGGTGAACGGCCCGTGGGCGAACGCGTCAACTTGGTAAATGGGTATCACTTTTATTGGGGATTATCTGGTTACATATCAAAGTTACAACTGTTTGCTGCAATAATTGCAACATAACGGCAGCGAATATTAACTTAGCATTATGATTGAGATACCGGATACTGGAAAAGGCACATCGGTTATAAGGCTGACGCCTGCGAGGTGCAACATTTTTGCTGTTACACGTAATGGCAGGACCATTCTGGTTGACACAGGCATCTCATTTGACCGCAGCAGGATCGCACATGCGCTGGAGCGTAAGGGGTTGATCCCGGAGGCGGTGGTATTGACCCACACGCATTTTGATCATGCCGGAAATACGGCATGGCTGGCTTCGGAATACGGGGCTGAAGTTGTGGTTCAGGAGGCAGAGAGCCTCTTCCTTGCCGGTGGCGACACCCCGATACCGCAAGGGACATATGCCGTGACAAAGGGACTGGTGAGCATAGGCAGGAAGATACAGCCGGCCTTCAGGTATGATCCCTGTGTTGCAGACCATGTCTTTATCGATATGTTTGATCTTAACCGTTTTGGCATTAACGGATATGTCATTCACACTCCGGGCCATTCGCCGGGCGGGGCAACCGTGGTGATTGATGATGTTATTGCAATTGCGGGCGATTCGATCATCGGCACTACGCCCGGAAAGCCCTTTCCACCCTTTGCTGATGATGTAGATCTTCTGATACTCACCTGGAAGAAGATTCTTGATACCGGCTGTGATAGCATCCTCCCCGGTCACGGCAAACCGGTAAGCAGGGAGGAGATGACAAATGAGTACAACAGGAGGAAAGTAATATGATGAAAAGAATTTATTACGGACTTGCCGTCGGGTTTTTCAGTATGCTGACAGTGAGTGGCTCTGCACAGGATCAAAAGGATACTCTCAGGGTTCTTTTTGTGGGTAACAGCTACACCTATTTTGAAAACCTGCCGCAGGTAGTGTCAGTGCTTTCAGAGCAGACGGGCACCGTGCTTATAACCGAGAAGATTACAATTGGCGGGGCGAAACTCAGCGAGCACTGGAGGGGAGCACGGGGACTCAAAACAAGGGAGAAAATCAGGAACGGTGATTACGACATCGTGGTGCTGCAGGAGTGGAGCCTGGGAACGGTTAACGAGAGGGACAGCGCTGTCTTTTATCTTGGGCTGTTCAGCAAACTTGCAAGGGAGACGGGAGCGAAGCCTTATTACTACCTGACCTGGGGGAGGGAGAAGGTGCCCCAGCAGCAGGAGCCAATCAGTCGCGTCTACCGGGAGATGGCAGCACTCAACGTGGCCAAGGTGGTACCGGCGGGAGAGGCGTGGGCCCGGGCCCGGGAGTTGCGGCCTGATTTTGATCTCTACAACCCGGACGGCACACACCCTTCAGAGCTTGGCACCTACCTCACAGCGTGCGTATTTGTTGCCACTATAACAGGTGAACTGCCCGGGACAATTCCCGGTACCGTTTCCATACGAGACAGTCGCAGTGAGGATGTAATTCTGATGATGATCGATCCACTGGATGTGGAGTTTTGTCGCAATGTGGCACTGGAGACTATCGAAAACAAAGTGGCTGCAGAGGAGAGGTAAACTACCGGTCCGATGCTGTCTTAACAAAAAATGCAATGGCTATGGTAACTGTAATCATTCCGGCTTTAAATGAGGGGGACACGTTAGGTACCGTCATCTCACTGGTTAAGAAATCTCCTCATGTCTCAGAGGTTATCGTCATGGACGACAAGTCTGAGGACAATACAGTTACTGTCGCACATGAGGCAGGAGCAACTGTTTACACAAGTACCTCGCTGGGCAAAGGGGCTTCAATGCGTGAAGGAATACTGTTTGCGAAGAATGAGATGATGCTTTTCCTCGATGCAGACATCACAACCTATCCCGAGGACATCGTGGAGCTGATGACAGGGCCTCTTACGGAGGGTACGGCCGACTTCGTCAAGTCAGTCTTTACCCGCCAGGCGGGAAGAGTCACCGAACTTGTGGCAAAACCGCTGCTGAGATTGCTGTTTCCTGACCTCGAGCGCTTTGCACAGCCCCTGAGCGGGATGGTGGCCGGGAAGAGGTCAATGCTGCAGAAACTTGAACTGGAAAACGATTACGGTGTTGATATCGGGATGCTGATCGATATGCACCAATTGGGAGCCAGGATTGCCGAAGTGAATATCGGATATATAGAGAACCGCATGCAGTCATGGGAGCAGCTCTCTAAGATGTCCCTCGAGGTATCCAGGGCTATCATCAGTCGTGGCGAACCTCTTCAGTTAAAGGAGGGGGATACGCTGAAGAAGGTCGACACCCTGCGGACCCAGATGGAATATGCCCTTCGTGAGAACAGGAAAGGATTATCGAAGATGGTGATCTTCGACATGGATAACACACTGCTGAAAGGGAGTTTCATTACCACCGCATCGCAGCTGCTGGGGTTCGAGGAGGAACTGATCAACATCGTGACTCATAATGACACTGCAATCATGAGGACCAAGCTCATCGCCACCCTCATGAAGGGACACAGCGTCAAGGAGGTTCTTGACGTAGTTGACACTATTCCGCTTGTTGAGGATGCGCTTGAAGTGGTTACGGAGCTGAAGAAGAACGGGTACATCTGCGGTATCATCAGCGACAGCTACGATGTTGTCACCAACCATATCAAGAACAAACTGGGGATGGATTTTTCAGTGGCCAACGAGCTTGAGTTCTCAAGGAGCGTGGCAACCGGTGAGGTGAAAATCCCGTCCTACTTCCTTAGGACGAAGCAGAGCCAGTGCAGCCACGAATACTGCAAATCGAATGTCATAAGGCAACTCTCTGCCAGTTATGGCATCGATATCAGCAATATCACCGCCATAGGTGACAGTGATAATGATATCTGCATGGTTCGCGAGTGCGGGACAGGTATCTCCTTCTTCTCGCAGAACAAGTATCTGAATCTGGTTGCCGATCACCTGATAACAGTCAGGTCCTTCTCACCGCTGCTGGAGATACTCAATGTCCAAAAAACACCTTCAGGCTCCTGAAGATTTTCCTTGAATGGCGGGGTTGACAAGGATCTGGTGGGTTGCCAGGTGCTTATGTTGCATCCCTTTCATAGTTTGAGCCTTATGTGAATTTTTGCCAGAAGGGCGGTAAGGCCTGCCATAAGGAGTGCCCATACAATGGAGCCGAGGATTGCGACAAGTGGCTCTTGCGACTGCTTATAGATGAGTATCGGAAGTGACGACATCCATATTGCGTGGTAAAGTATATCCGGGGCGAGGTAGGTTGTCAGCGAATGTTTTCCGGCAGGTCTGACAAATCCTGCCCACCTGGTCAGACCCCTTGCATCGGCCAGCCAGTAAATTCCGGCAAACACAAGGAAGCTTATACCGCTGCATATCATTCCCCAGCTTGGAGTGGCCATGATCTTTGAGATAATGAACCAGTTTCTCAGGATGAATCCGAAAGCGAGGGACAGAAATCCAAGGGTTACAAGTGCCATAAGAATGCGCACGTGACCTGTGTCTCTAGTTTTCCTTATCAGAACGCCGGCAAGCATACCTGTCAATACAATCAGGGGTACATTCCCCTGGATAATTATGCCCAATGCCGGCCTGACCGGTTCGAGGAATCCGAGAAGACCTGATGCATCCATTATATTGACAGCCAGAAAGAACGCAACTGCTATTGTTGTTCCGGTTATTGAGTCGCGGGTGGCGAGGTAGATCAATGACGCGACGAGATAGCCCCACCCGATCAGCCCGAGTATTCCCCACCAGCCTGTTATCATCCAGCCCGGGTTAGCTGCGGGACCTGACCTGAAGATGATGACCAGGAAGACCAGGGTAACCACCCCTGCAGCTCTCAGAAGCGCAAAGAAAAGTTTTCCCGTGCCGGTGGGGTAGTCGTTCCAGATAAGGAATACAGAGATATACATCAGGAGCGCCCACAAATCCTTACCCATTCCTGTTGTTTCGTGGTTGACTCTTCCGGAGTTGAGCATCAATACCCCGATGATGAGCAGGCTGATTGTCCTTACAATTATATGCAGGAAAATTTTCGAAACAGATTCTCCCTTTTCAATTCTACCGGAGATTGCGAATGGGATTGCCATGCCTACAATGAAGAGGAATCCCGGAAATACCCAGTCGGCGAGGCCCATGCCGTCAAAATCTGCCTTCATGTGCCCCAGCCAGGCAGGAGCCACCTTCATGTTGAGGTCATTGACAAACAGCATCAGCAGGAGGGTTAGACCTCGCATTATGTCTATTGATTCCAGGCGTGTTCCGGGTTTCATGCCAGTGGGTGTTAGCAATCTCAAATATAGGTAAAAAGAAAAGCTCCCAGGTGTAATACAAGGGAGCTTCCGGGTACCCGGAGCCGGGATCGAACCGGCACAGCATCGCTGCCACTGGTGTTTGAGACCAGCGCGTCTACCAATTCCGCCATCCGGGCATTACCATTCTTATCTGTTGTTCTTTAGAATATCTTGTTACAATCATTAATCTGTATGCTCACTTCATCCGGATGGCGGAATTGCCTTCCCTGCAATCCGGCCCCTTCGCCAAGTCAGCCCACCGGGCTGCCTTTGTATGCTCGGTCCTGCCATCCGGGCGTATTCAGTCTGCAGTTGGCAGTCTGCAGTCTGCAGTCATTAGCAGGATGCGAAAATAGGATATTTTTTCCAAAACCCCACTATTGCCTATTTACCTCCCTACAACCTGGCTCCTTCTCCGCCAGCTGGCGGATCGGCCCTCTATTGCCTGATTTTCAGTATCTCCACCTTTCTGAACTCGACAGGGTGTGATTCCGACTGCAGGGCAATGTAACCATCCTTCAGCGGGGTTCCCTGCGGCAGGTTGAAGCCCTCCGGCAGATCACCACCGATCTGGGGTTTTGAATATGTCAGCACGGTATCACCATCTACAATGTGATGAATGATGCTGTCACCATATACCACGAGTTCAGCTGTAACCCAGGTATCGTCATAGAAAAATTTTGAGGTCGAGGAGGTACAATGCTCTGTGATAAGGGCGTCACCTATCACAATGTGTGTGTGAGGTGTGCAGACGTTCATCGTGGGAGTCTCACGTTCAGCAGTGCTGCCCAGGAATTGTACCTCAACAGAGACGGGCCAGTCCTGGTTCAGTCCGATTGTTGCCGGATCCTGGCAGTGGAACATGATGCCGCTGTTGCGGAAACCCCAGGAAGGACCGCCGGGAGCCTGCTCGCCGGTGAAACGGTACTCAACCCGCAGTTTATACGAGGAGAAGGGCTCCTTGTAGTAAATGTGGCCGAACTCATACCTGAATGTGTCATATTCGGAAAATGAGACCTTCATGATACTGTCTTCCACACGAAAGGTGTTCTTGTAGTTTTCTCCCAGGGAAGACCCCTTGATCTTGATCACCCAGCCGTCGAGGTTCACACCGTTGAAAAGCTGAATCCACTGTTCTTTCGGTTTCGGGGTGCAGGAGGTAATCAGGAGGGTGATGGTGGTTAAGATTAGTAGTTTTTTCATATCTGATTTACAATTCTTTATGCTCTACGAGCAATGGGTTTGTGGGGATTATCCCTGGCTACAATACTTGATGGCCTACGGCCAAGCTTACATATTAATGTCTTGCTCTACAATGCTTTATGGCCTACGGCCAA
>CAZHAI010000009.1:16381-19675 GCA_964530645.1 uncultured Rikenella sp.
GTCTTGCTCTACAATGCTTTATGGCCTACGGCCAATGATCAGTCTGCAGTCTGCAGTCTACAGTCTTCGGTCTTCAGTCCTGACTGCCGACATCCGACTGAGGACTGTCGACTGCCTTAATAATGGCCTGCTCAATACCAATGGCATCATACCCGCACTCACGCCACAACTCCTGCTGGGTACCGTGCTCCACGAAATAATCAGGGATGCCCATTCGTTTTACATCAACCGAATAACCGTGATCGGCTGCAAACTCAAGCACCGCACTTCCAAAACCGCCCTTTATAACACCATCCTCCACCGTGATGATCTTCTTGAACCGCTTCATGACGCCGTGCAACACCTCCTCGTCAAGAGGATTGGCATAACGCATGTCATAATGCATCACTGAAATCCCCTTTTCACGCAGGGCCGCAGATGCTTCAACAACAAAGTTACCGGCGTGACCCAGGCTCAGCACCGCAATATCACTTCCCTCACTTATCAGCCTGGCCCGTCCCACAGGGATCTCAGCAAACGGCTGCCGCCAGTCGCATATCACCCCTGTTCCTCGCGGGTAACGTATGCTGAATGGTCCCTTCACGCTGTCAAGTTGGGCTGTATACATCATATTCCGCAGTTCAACCTCATCCATCGGTGCGGCGGTGATCATCCCCGGAATGTTTCGCATAAAGGCAATGTCAAAAAAGCCATGGTGCGTTGCCCCGTCGGTCCCGACCAGCCCGCCACGGTCCATGCAGAAGATCACCTTGAGTCCCTGGATGGCCACATCATGCACCACCTGGTCATAGGCTCGCTGCATGAAGGAAGAGTAGATATTGCAGAACGGTACAAGGCCGTTGGCTGCCATCCCGGCGGAGAAGGTCACTGCATGCTGCTCGCATATACCCACATCAAACGCTCTGTCAGGCATCTCCTTCATCATAATATTGAGCGAGCATCCGGTTGGCATGGCAGGGGTTACGCCTACAATCCTGTCATTCTGACGTGCCAGCTCGAGTATCGTATGACCGAACACCTCCTGGTAAAGCGGGTGCCTGGAACAATCTGACGGCTTGATAAGCTCGCCCGTGCACTTGTCAAACTTTCCCGGTGCATGAAAGATTGTCTGCTGCTGCTCCGCCTTCGCAAATCCTTTACCCTTGACAGTGACACAATGCAGCAACTTGGGTCCGGGTATGGTCTTCAAATCTTCCAGTACACGGGTCAGATGCATTACATCATGCCCGTCGATCGGTCCGAAATACCTGAATTTCAGAGCCTCGAACATATTGCTTCGTTCCAGCACTGTTCCCTTGATGCCGTTCTCAATCTGCGCCGCCAGTATGCGTGCCCTTGTCCCCATGCGCTTGTAACGTCCGAGCAGGCGCCATACCCTGTCCTTGAACCTGTTGTAGGTCTGACTGGTTGTGATATCAAGAAGGTATTCCTTAAGGGCGCCGACACTGGCGTCAATTGATATGTTATTGTCATTCAGGATGACGAGCAGGTCAGCTTTCTGGTTACCTGCATTGTTAAGTCCCTCGAAAGCGAGCCCGGCCTGCAGTGCCCCGTCACCGATCACCGCCACCACTTTTCGTTTCTCGCCTTTTGTCTGAGCTGCGACGGCCATACCGAGAGCAGCAGAGATCGATGTGGAAGAGTGACCCACCCCGAAGGCGTCATATTCGCTCTCCGCCATCCGCGGAAATCCGCTTATGCCCTTGTATTTGCGGTTGGTGTGAAACTGCGACTTTCTGCCGGTGAGGATCTTGTGCCCGTAAGCCTGATGTCCCACATCCCAGACTATCTTGTCATACGGGGTGTTATAGACATAATGCAAAGCAACAGTCAGTTCGACTACCCCGAGGCTTGCCCCTAAATGTCCGGGATTACTGCTTACCTCATCAATAATGTACTGTCGGAGCTCATCACTTAACCTGACAAGATCAAGCCTGTCAAGTTTTCTAAGGTCTTCAGGGGTGTTCACCCTGTCTAAAAGCAGTTCTGATGGTGACATTGATTTAGGTTGCCAGGTGCCGGCTCAAAGATACTTATATTTTAATTTTTGCCACAATTGCATATACCCGGTAAAATTGCCGGAAAGTGTTTGTCTCAGCGGATGGTGGTAAAATTTTTCCGTTGTTAATTAATCATCTCCTAAATAGGAACAGCTTTAGCCATTTATTGTTTATTTCGCAACAATTGTAAAGCATAAACAAGCCAGTTCATGAAAGCACGGAAAATTCTTTTACCGGTACTGTTGATCGCACTGACGGCGGTCTCCTGCGTCACCGGAAAGAGGTATAACACCCTCACCGACAGGAATCTGATGCTGATGGCAGAGCGTGATTCGCTGAAGGCAGAGAACATCTGGCTGACAATGTCAAACAGGGAGTTAACAACGAAGTCGAAACAACTCACGGAGGATACCGGCAGGCTTACCGGGGAGCTTGAGAATGCCCGGACTGATCTTGTTCAGGCACGGGATGAGGTAAGCCGGCTTTCAACCCGTTATGAGGAGTTGCAGAGGGCTCAGGCCGAGCTGGCAGCAGGAAAGGCGCAGGAGACGCAGAAGCTCCTTGCCGATCTGCAGAAGGCGCAGACAGAGCTTCAGCAGAGGGAGGATCTGATGCGTGACCTCGAGATCAATCTTGATACAAAGAAGGCAACCCTCGAAGAGCTGACATTTGAGCTTGAGAAGCGTAACTCCCGGCTGGCAGAGCTGGAGAAGATGCTCGATGCCCAGCAGAAGGCTGTGAAAGCACTGAAGGACAAGGTGTCGGACGCACTTTTCGGGTTTGAGGACAATGGCCTGACAGTGAGCATGAAGAACGGCCAGGTTTATGTGTCAATGGATGATAAGCTGCTATTCAAGACAGGCAGTTACGAGATTGATGCCAACGGCCGCGCGGCACTGCGCAAGCTCGGAACACTGCTCGAGAAGAACCCGGATGTTACAATCACTATCGAAGGACACACTGATGACGTGCCTTACAGGGCAGCTCCGGGGCAACAGATACTCGACAACTGGGATCTCAGTGTCAAGAGGGCGACAACGGTTGTCAGGGTGCTTACACAGGATACGCACATTAATCCCAGACGACTGGTTGCTTCGGGACGGAGCGAACATATTCCGGTTGATCCGGCAAAGACTCCCGATGCACGTCAGAAGAACAGAAGGACAGAGATCATTCTCACCCCTGATCTTACAGCGCTTTACAGGATACTGGAAAGTTATTAGAGGCTGAAGCTGTCAGCCGGCTCTGCCTTTCCCCGGGGTTAGCTGATCCCGTCCGGCGCCCGGAGCCAGGT
>CAZHAI010000010.1:0-18825 GCA_964530645.1 uncultured Rikenella sp.
TCTTAAGGCAGACCAGCAGGAAAAACAGTTTTGATTACGGATTGTCAATGGAGTTCGAAACAGCAAAAGCCTATGAGGGTTATAATCAGCATCCTGACCATATTGCATTTGTCCGTAATATATGGGTTCCTGAGGTCAGTGATTTTCTCGAGCTGGATTACGAGCCGTTGGTTTGAAAAGAACAGCTAGTTGGCAGTAACCGAGGCCGTCATGGAAAGATGCAGGGCGCAATGGTATGGATAGGTGCCTGCTGCGGTGAAGGTGTGGCTGAAAGTCCCGTTTGTGTTTATGGTTCCACTGTTGAATGCACCGCTGTTGCTTGTCACAGTGTGAGGGGCTGAGTCTTTATTCGTCCAGGTAATGGTTGTGTTTGCCGCAACTGTGATGGATGACGGTGAAAATGCACTGGCGGATATAAATACCTCATTTGTGCCGGGGCCTGGTGTACCTCCCGGGTTGCCCCCCGGATTATCCAAATCTGTATTTTTTTGGCAGCTGCTCAGAATGCTGGAGAGAGCAACAAAAATGACGACACTGAACGTCACACTGACCTTAGAAAATGCAATCCTTTTCATGAGTCCCGTATTTTAAAAATTAAACATCCGGCAGATCCTTTTGTTCAGGATATTATGATAAAAGGCACTTATAGTTTATACCGGCAGGGATTTTCTATATTTACTGAGAAATTATCATTTTTGAACTGACCTGGTATGAAACGAAACTGGGCATTTTTTCTTCTGGTTCAAATATTACTGGCCACCGCTGGTATAAATCTTCAATCATGCAGGCACGAAATTATTCTTCCTGATAATATTCCGGAGATTTGTTTTGAGCGTGAAGTATTGCCAATTTTCCGGAACAGTTGCGGTATTACCGGATGTCATGACGGATCGGGAGAGGACGATTATACTCTGACAAATTATCTGGGCATAAGTCACGCCGTTGTCAGCGGGAAACCTTACGAAAGTCCGGCTTACAAGGCAATTATTGCGAGAACAGGGGAAGAGCGGATGCCGCCTGACAGACCGCTCGCCAGGGAGAACCGGACGATAATAAGGTTGTGGATCGAGCAGGGGGCAAGGCTTACGTCATGTCCTGACACAACATCCCAGCCTCCTGATTATGTTAACCCGCGAGCCTGTTTTTCCCGTGACATACTTCCGGTTTTAGTGTCAGGCTGTGCAACCACCGGATGTCATGACGCAGCAACACATGAAGAGGATTATATTTTTGAGGGGTACTCAACCACGATGCAGGCAGTAACACCCGGAAACCCGGGGGAGAGCAAGCTTTACAAAGTGATTACTGCACCAGAAGGGGAGGACAGGATGCCTCCTGCACCATTGAGCAGGCTTACTTCTGCTCAGATTGACTCAATTGCCGCATGGATCAGATACGGAGCTCTTGACGAATTTTGCGGGGAGGCTTGTGATACAGTCAATGCAGTTACATATTCGGGATCAATATGGCCGACAGTGAGAACATACTGTACGGGTTGCCACGGCGGTACAACTCCCGGAGGAGGTATCAGGCTCGAGAACTATTCGAACGTTTCCGTTATTGCTGCAAACGGAGTTCTCATGGATGCCCTGAGAGGGAACGGAGTCCCAAAAATGCCCCCTGCAGGCTCTCTGTCAACATGCCGGATACGTCAGTTCGAACTGTGGATAAGTGCCGGATACCAGGATAATTAGTATGAAAAGCCATATGATGCGTTTGCTTCTGCTTTTTGTGATAATCTTGACCGCCATGCTGGCATCCTGCTACTATGACAATGAAGAGTCATTGTATCCGTCATACAATACCCTCTGTGATACTGCCAACGTTACATTCAGCGGAACTGTGGCACCACTGTTGGCCGGCAACTGCCTCTCTTGCCACTCCAATTCATCCGCCGCGGGTTTCGGAGGCAATATCCGGCTCGAAGACTACGCAGATGTTAAGGCAAGGGCATCTGCAGTTGCGGGTTCAATAAAGCATGCCGGCGGCTATTCTCCGATGCCCAAAAACGGCGGAAAATTGAAGGAGTGTTCAATAAAGCAATTTGATATTTGGGTCAGAAAGGGACTGTTGAATAATTAATAATGAGCCTTATGAGACGCACATTGCCCCTGTTTCTGACTTTCCTGTTGTCTGTCAGCCTGTCAGCCCAGGATGATCTCATGGATCTGCTGAATGAAAACAGCGGGGAGGCAGTCAGTTTTGCAACGGCCACTTTCAAATCCACACGGATCATGAACGGCCACTCTATCGAACGGATGCCTTCAGGGCAGCTCGATTTCAGGATTTCCCACCGTTTCGGCAGACTGAATTCAGGAGCGTATGAGTTCTTCGGGCTTGATCAGTCGAGCATTCACTTTGGTCTTGAGTACGGCATAACCGACTGGCTGATGGCAGGGGTCGGCAGGGGTTCATATGAAAAAACCTTTGACGGATTTGTCAAGTTATCGGTTTTGCGCCAGTCCTCCGGTGGCAAAACTATGCCGGTCTCAGTATCTCTTTTCTCATCAGTTGCACTCGAAACAGTAAAATGGCCCGATCCTGAGAGGACGAATTATTTCTCCTCGCGACTGTCGTATTCCAGCCAGTTGTTGATTGCCAGGAAGTTAAACAAGACATTCTCATTTCAGCTCACTCCGTCGTATGTACATCGCAACCTGGTGCCGTCTGAACTTGATCCAAATGATTTATGGGCGCTGGGCGCCGGAGGCAGAATCAAGCTTTCAAACCGCATAAGCATGAATGCCGAGTATTATTATGTCATCAACGCAGATAACACATACATGAGCCAGCCTGTTTATAATCCTCTGTCGGTAGGCTTTGATATTGAGACCGGCGGTCATGTGTTCCAGCTTATATTCACCAATTCCCTTTCAATGATCGAAAAGGGATTTATCGGAGAGACAACGGGTCAGTGGCTTAAGGGGGATGTCCATTTCGGATTCAACATATCAAGAGTATTCACCCTGAAAAGCAAACCCGCCAAACCTGAAGCACCATAAGAAATGCCGGTTATTCCAGGGGCTTGAACTTAACATACATTCAGTTGTTTGAGAATAGTTAAACAAGGATATTTATCAATAAATTCTGAGCTATGAAACGCCTTATCACTCTGACATTTTTTGCAATGTTGGTGCTCTCTGTCAGCGCACAGAAGTACATGACGAAAAACGGCTTCATCAGTTTCTTTTCACACACACCGATGGAAGATATCAAAGCTGAAAACAACCAGGTTGCCAGTGTTCTTGATGCATCTGCCGGAGAGATTGTTTTCCAGGTTCTGATAAACTCCTTTCACTTCGAAAGGGCGCTTATGGAGGAGCATTTCAATGAGAACTACATGGAGTCTGAAAAGTACCCGAAGGCTAGCTTCAAGGGGAAAATTTCCGACCCGAAGACAGTTGATTTTAAGAAGAATGGAACTTATGATGTTGTTATTGAGGGCGATCTGACTATCCGTGATGTGACAAAAAAGATGTCCGTCAAGGGAACGGTCGAGGTAATTACAGGAGGTGTGAATGCGAACGCAAAATTCATCATAGCGCCGGAAGATTTCAATATTAAGATTCCGTCAGTTGTGAGAGAAAAAATTGCAAAGACCCTCGAGGTGACTGTTGCGATGAAATATGCTCCGATATAATATTAAGTCAAGCTGTTATGAGAAAAAATCTGAAATTGGCCCTGATTGTCCTGACAGTTCTGGCTGTCGCAGGTGCTGCTGCGGGCTATTATTTATACAACCTCAAACCGCAGGATCTCGGTAAGGCGAAATCTGACTTTGTCATCACATCCGTGGAATTGCAAAGGTCCTTTGAAGAGGATGAGGTTGCTGCCACTGCAAGGTATACTGACAAAATAGTGGAGGTAACCGGTGAGGTAGCCTCTTTTGAAAGGGGGGAGAATAACACAGTGAATATATCCCTGAAGACCGGCAGTGACTTTTCTTCCGTCATCTGTACCTTCCCCTCAGAAATTAACCCGGAATTGATTAAAGTGGGTTCGCAAATTTCAGTAAGGGGAGAGTGTTCGGGTTATCTTATGGATGTCCTCCTCAATAATTGTGTTCTGTCAGAAGGCTCAGATTAGAAACTCTGTCCGGTTCCCCCGGGGAGTTGATGAGTCATATCATAGGACGAATTATGTAAATCATTCCCACAATTATATAAAAAAACAGAAGGCAACCCGCATCTGATTGTAAACCAATTGCTGATATGCCCTCGTTTTTAAAATCCAAGGTATTCTTAATCCCGAAGAAAATATCTGACGCCAACCCTGAGATTAGCTTTTGAATCGATATATGGATTTCCCAACATCCATCCTGCTGTTTTATAGCCGGCAGTCAGATTGACTGAAAAGCCTCCGCCGATATCCAGATCAGATATCATTTCAATTGCACCTCCAACTTTACCGGACTGATCAAAAAATCCCTGATTCAGGGGTTGTACCCAAAAGCTGAATGTTCCCCCCATTTCTAATCTTTTATTATGAAACGGAGCGATCTGATATATCCCATACTGAAATCCGGGAAACTTTTTGTCCCTGTTATTGTAATTGTGAATCGCTATAAGGTGATTCAGGGATTTTACCTGAAATGGAATGTACACAGCTACATCATTTCCAAAATGAACAGGACTGTATTGCAAAAAGGCGATGAAACTAAAATCCTGATTAACATTAATCCTGTTAATCAGAAAGATAGCCGGATTAGCGAAGTTCAGTAATGAAAGCTGCTTTTGTTTTTTAAGGTAATCCTGACCTTCTGTGGTCAGATCACTGAACCCAATCCTCCTGTTTACACCCTCCCCGTCGGGGAACATATCCCGGTCTGTGTATGGTGCTTCCGGGCTGAACATGTCATAAATCCATGCAGTAAGATCTGCTCCTGCAAAATCACGGTTAACCGGATTTGCATCCTCATGGGGAGGCGCAATGACTTTCACGGAGTCGGTTAGTGAACTTGCGGAGAATTTAAAGTAGTTCCATACATAATATGCGTTGTACAGGTATAGCGGGTTTTTATAAAATGTCCGGGAATGAAAAAAGTCTTCTATGACATTGACCTGTGTCGTGTAATTTTCAGATTGAACTCCGCTGACGTAAGAATACAGCAAGTCACTAATCCTGTTGGCCTTGAGTCCGGAAAGAGTTTCATCGGACAATCCGTAAACTGTCCCATCCCAGCGATTGAATATCCAGTTGCCGTTAAGAGATGAAATGTCATTCACCCCGAGCACGGACCGGTGGAATTCCTCATGAGTAAACACGCCAAGGGGGATTGGGAGTTCGCTCCCATAGTAGCTGAATCCGAATCCCAGCAGGTATTTGAGGCCGGTATTTGCAATTTTGCCCCCGGTGGTTTCATTCCGGTTCCTTATAATTGCATTCCCGGCAGCATCAATCCCCCAAAAGCCTAAATCATACAGATTGGAGGATAACTCGACTGATTGCATCATCGATGGATAACGCCCGGCAGAATTCAGATTCTGCGGTATATCGAGAAGAGAGTAAGACAACCTGAGTTTATAAACTGCAGGTTCCTGGGCATTTAAGACATTTGCTGAAAGCAGAAGAATACCCAGATAAATAACCTTTTTCATATTAATTAGATTTAAGGGTTAATATTTCTTCGGACCTAAAAAAATGGGTAAATTTCAGCTATAACAATTAACCTGCAGATTTTGTTAAATGCTAAATATATTTTCCGGAATGTCAATGGGGTTCCTGCGTTCGACAAATGAAGTGTTTCAATCCATCAGGAGTGGTTTTGCCGTCGGGGCTGACAATGACAGCGGTAAACATCCATTTGACCAGTTCTGTGCCCGGAGTCAAGAATGATCCGACCGGAAGCTTCAGCAGGATGGTGTTCCAGCCTTGCTTCAGATGCACCGGAACGGGCGGCCGGAGCAGCAAAGACCATGGAACAACATGACAGGCAGCACAATCGATGATAATTTAGTCTGCAGCATTTATTTATTCAGCTATGTCACCAACTCGCAAGTGTGCCTTGGTCGCACCGTATGAGGCTGATTCATTATGACCTGGTAATCCTTACTCTTTTTTCGCCCCGGTAGCTTTTAAGAGCAGTGTGTTTTTTCAGGTAGGATATCAGTGCATCAGCGGTTGTGAAGAAGAGCGATTGCCCCGGATCGGCGTGCTCGTAACTGTATACTTGCGTCATATAGCTGTTCATGGCTACCGTGTAGATGCGGTCCGGATCAAGCGGAGAGCCTACCTCGGTCATTAGTATGAACTCACCCGGATTACCTTCTGTATCAATCTTCACCTCGGTCCTGATTCCGGAGGGGTAGAGAGGCGAGTTGTCGTCAACCGGCCAGGCTGCGCGCATAAGTGAATAAATCTCCGCCCCTGTCAGCTTAGTGACCACAAGTTCATTGCCGAACGGGTCAAGCTGGTAGACATTCTTGATTGTCACGGGTCCTTTTTGAAGCTGGTCAATCCGCACACCACCCGGGTTCATCAGTGCAATATCCGCTCCGGCTGCCTCGCGCTGCGCATCCGCCATCAGGTAACCCAGTTCTTCATATGATGTGAAGTCATCGGTGGCCGTTGCAATCACCTCGTTCAGAACGGGATTATCATTGTATCTGTCAACCATGGCGCGGATAGCCGGTTTCTCCTTTTTCGAGTTCCTTATGTCAAGCAGTTGCATGCTTCTTTGCAATGTGCCATCGCTGCTGACTGTCAGTCTGATCAGTGTGCCGTACTTCAGTTTGTTCTCGGCCTGGGTGATCATGATCCCGTTGTGAATCTGATCCTTCTCTACCCTGGTATGAGAGTGTCCTCCAATGATAAGATCGATTCCCGCCGGCATTGTTTCAGCCAGTTTTACATCCTCCTCAAACCCGATGTGGGTAAGAGCAATGAAAATATTACTGCTGTCCTTCAGCCACATGTATTCTGGTGCAGTTTCAAAGGGAGACCGGAACGCGAAGTCCCTGACATTGTCTGGATGACTGTCCGGGATACCGTTCTGTCCGAGTTGCAGCAACCCAAGGAATGCAATTCTCAATCCGTTGGGCAGAGTGAAGATCCTGTAGGGGCTCATCTTTACGGCATTCTGACCGCCTCCGGAAACATTGGCACAGATGAAACCGAAATTCGCCTTGCCGGCCAGGTTGCTGAATCCTGCCGGTCCTGTATCGAACTCGTGGTTTCCCACTGCGCTGAGGTTAAAGCCGACCACATTCATCAGGTCAATCACCGGGAATCCCTTCTCGGGATACTGGTCGTTTATGGGGTTGCCTGTCTGGTTATCTCCTGCGGCTACGAGAAGAATGTCGGGGTAAACAGCTCTGAGGCTGTCAACTATATAGGCCAGTTTAGGAAAATTATCGATTGCTGCATGCATGTCATTCACCGCAAATATGACTGCCTGCCGTACAGCCGGAACAGCATTGCCGGCGTGAATATCGCCATGATGCTTCGCAGAGGCTGCTACTGTTTCTGCACTTTTTTCAGGGGCAGTGACTGAGCCGGCATGTCTCGCGGAACCGCAGGCTGAAAGAAGCCCGGCGGCCAGGATTATAACGATCAGCCTGACGATCCGCGTTCTCTTTTTACGTCCTGACAGAATGAACAGCGTGTTCCCGTCTGTCAATGCCCCGTCAGGTGCAACTATGTTGCCGAACCGGTCTTCTGCTACAGGCAGCCTGACTGGCACTTTTCGTCCTTCGTGTTTATAAAAAACTGCAATTGCATCCCTTACCCGGGCTCCGTTATGAAGGTCAAACTGGGTATTATTCACAGTGATTATCATCTGTCAGGCATTTGAGTACGATATGACGGATCAAAATACGATTTTTTTCTGATCCGGCACGTCAGCTTCTCCTGAACGGCCTCGTAAAGACAGTAATGAATGTGATGAGCTCCAGGCGACCGATAATCATCAGAAATGTCATAGTGATCTTCGCAACAGGAGTGAAATGGGCATAGTTCCCCATGTTACCGGATTTACCCAGTCCGGGACCAATTCCAGCCATGGAAGTGGCGGAGGCCCCGGCGGACTCAAGAATTGAAATCCCGGATATTTGTAGTATAAGAACCCCGATCAGGAAGGTTACAAAATAGAGTGAAATGAATACCATGGTCTGGTTTACAACCCCCTCCGGGACGCCATGACCGTTTAGTTTGACCGGGATGATAGCATTTGGGTGATGCACCCTGATGAATGAGTTACTCAGGTTTTTAAAGAAGATAAGGTGTCTTGCAATTTTTATTCCACCGGTTGTGGAACCGGTTGACCCGCCTGAAAACATAAGCAGAAACATGATAAACCAGCCCAGGGGAGGAAAGGCCATGTAATCAGTTGTTGCAAATCCGGAACATGATATTTGTGAAGCGACCTGGAAATATGCATGTCTGAATGAGAGACTGAAATTTCTCTCAGTACCGGTAAAGAGAATTACAGTTATTGTGGTCACTGCAGCTGTGATGGTGAACAGGTAGAACCAGAGTTCCTCATTGGACTTGACGCGACGGAACTTACCACTCAGCAAATGGTAGTAAACCACATAGCTTGTGGCTGACAGTATCATAAATGTCGCAACCACATATTGAAGGTAAGGTGAATACCCGGCCAGGCTTGTGTTTTTGGTGGAGAATCCTCCGGTGGCAACAGTCCCGAATGAATGGCAGAGGCTGTCAAAGAGGTCCATCCCCCCAATGAGCAGAAAGAGGGTCTCAAGGGTAGTAATGCCAATGTAAATCAATATAATACGGTTGACTACCCCCTTGGTTTTAGGATGTATCTTTTCCTTCATTGACGATTCCAGGCTGAAGAGCTGATATCCGGTCACTTTCAGGGAGGGAAGCACAAGAATTACAAGCACTATTATACCAATACCGCCAATCCAGTGAGTCAGGCTTCTCCAGAAGAGGATGGAACGCGGCAGGGCTTCTACATCCGTCAGTATTGATGCGCCGGTGGTTGACAGCCCGGAAGCAGCCTCAAAGAATGCATCGACGAATGAAGGTATTGTCTTACTAATCAGATAAGGAAGTGCCCCTGCCAGGGATATCAGGATCCAGGCTGAAGTTACTATCAGGTAAGTATCCCTTGTGGTGATCTGGCTGGTATCTGCCTTTCGTGTCAGCAACCACATGAGACCGGCGATGAGAGAGCAGATTGCAGATGACAGAATAATCGGTCCTGCGGGCTCTCTGTAAATTATGGAGACCGGAAGACATATAAGGATGGCTGCTGCCTCTATCAGCAGGATAGAGCTAAGAACCCTTGCAATATGGACGGGATTTATGAGCCTCATCAAATGTCATGATAAACGCGGCTCAAAGTTCCAATCTTAATCATAAGAATATAATTAAGATTTGGATGGAGACTATAAAGATTTCATAAAGAGAAGGCCCCTTCGGGTGCGTCGTGAAAACTATTGAAAGAAAAATGAAGTCGGCCCTGTTCTCTTTCAGCTTCCGAACCTGTACCCGATCCCTGATTCAGTTATAAGCAGCACCGGGCTTGCCGGGTCATCCTCTATTTTCTTTCTGAGCTGGGCCATGAAAACCCTCAGGTACTGTGTCTGTTCCAGGTAACCGTAGCCCCATATCTCCTTAAGTATGAACTGGTGGGTCAGCACCCTGCCGCTGTTCTTCGCCAGCAGGGTCAGAAGGGAGTACTCAGTTGAGGTCAGCTTAATTATTTCACCGTTTTTGCGCACAACATGGTTCAGCATGTCTATTGTCAAAGACCCGGATTCGATAAGCGGCGTGTCCTTCTTTTCCTCGCTAAGCCTGATCGCAGCCCTTATCCTTGCAACAAGCTCGCCGCTTCTGAACGGTTTTGTCAGGTAGTCATTCGCCCCGTTGTCAAGAGCATTTATAATATCTTCCTCCGAACTGCGCACTGACAGGACAATTACCGGCTTTGTGTACCATTCCCTCAGCTTTTTCAACAGGGTCATGCCATCGACATCAGGCAATCCCAGGTCCAGGATGATCAGCGCGGGACTGTGAGTTGCAGCTGCCACAAGGCCCTCTTTTCCGCATGTGGCAAAGACGGTTGTGTAGCCGTATGTCGAGAGGGATATCTCCAGCAGCCTTCGTATCTGAACCTCGTCGTCAACGATCAGTATAGTCCTGGTTTCCGTCATTCTTTAAGGTTTAAGTGGTCCATGTCAGGGAGCTTAGATGGTATTGTGATTGTGAATTGTGCACCACCGTTTTCGGGGTTTATTACTGCAACCGTACCTTTATGTGCATCGACAAGACCTTTTACTATTGACAGTCCCAAACCAAGACCACCTGCAAGTGAACCTTCAACACGAAAGAACTTATCAAAAAGGCGGGGCAGGGCTTCAGCAGGGAATCCGGGCCCGCTGTCTGATACCCTGATAATCAAATAGTTTCTATTATGGGAGGCTTCGAGTCTCAGGACCGAGCCGGGCTGGGAGTGTTGTGAGGAGTTAAGCAGCAAATTAATAAGAACATGTTCCATTAATCCGAAATCTATCCTTACCATTGGCATGTCATCTGGAATAACAGTAACGAGCCGGAACGGTTCCAGCTCCTGCCTCAGGCCCTGAGTGGCCCTGTGAAACAGGTCATTAACATCATGCCAGTCCAGGCGCAATGAAAGTCTTCCACTCTCTATGCGGGACATGTTAAGGAGATTTTCGGTAAGATGGTTAAGTCTGGCCGAAGCCTTGAAGATTTCACCGTAAAGCTCTTCCCTGTTCTTTTCCGACGTTTGGGCAAGCATCAGGGTATCTGACGCCCCCATTATTGTCGCAATAGGTATCCTGAATTCATGCGAAATAAGGTTAAACAGGGTACCGTAAAACCTGTCTGACTCATCCAGAACCCTTGCCTTGATTGCCATCTCACCAAGGAATTCCCGCTCGAGGGCATTTGCAATATGGGTGCAGTAGGTATCCCAGAATACATCTTTGTTTCTATACTTTGACTCATCAATTTTGAAGGCAACAACGCCCGGACTGATTCTTGCTCCTGCCAGCGGGTAGTATGTCAGGTTTGCCTCAGCCATTGTTACAGTATATTTTCCTGCCTTCATGCGGTTTGTGAAAACCCAGTTTGTAATTTCAGGGTCGGGCAGGTCTGTAGTATCATTGTCCTCAGCAACGGGCGGCTGGCTGAGGTTATTATTGCCATCCTGAATAATGAACCAGGCTTCAGCCCCGAAGTGTTTTCTGAAATCTTTACCTGCCACTTTCATTACACCGTCAGTTCCCCGTGTCTTTGACAGTTCTCCCGTTAGCTGGAACAACGCATTTGTTTCGTCTTCCCGGGTCCGTACAAGCCTCTCCTGCCTCCTGATCCGGTTTGTGAGTATTCCGTTGAGAAGTGCTATAATGAAGAACGAGAAGAACATAAGTCTGTCCTCCGTCTTTGCTATATGGAAGGTATGGAAGGGCGGAATGAAGAAGTAGTTCCATACAACTGCACTCATTGTTGATGCCAGAAGTACTGGTCCTATTCCCAGAAAGACGGCCAGAATTGCCACCACAAACAACAGGATGAACGAGACGATGTGATAGCTCTGGGTGTTTGACAGAGGTATGCATACAAGAGTTGTCAAACCAATGATCAGTATAACAAGCAGGTACGGATAGAAATGCCTGAATATGCCGGCGGGCGGTAACGCATTTTTACCAATCATGGCTTGCTGCAATTTCATTGCCACTAAGTTAAATCCAATATCTTCTATATGCTCCGTTATTCCCGCAACTAATTTGTGGGAATGTTTATAAAGCCATTATTAATAATCCGGCCATGGCTGAAAAGATTTTATAAATATCAGGGCGGAATGTAACCCTGAAGCCTTCGTGGCCGTTTAACAACTTGCATTACAGACCGGCGAGGGTATGTAGTCAAAGGTTCATGAAGAAATGGATCCTATATATTATTTCCGTATTACTATCGTTGAGCGCCTACGGGCAGAGCTGTTCAATTCTCTCAAAGGCTAACAACATAACCCCGGATAAGCTGTGCTCCCCGGTGACAGCTACCTGGACCGTCAGCTATACCGGTGTCAACGATGACGGATACCCGGTCAGCATCAGGTTCGACTGGAACAACGGCAACATTGTAACCCTTCCTGCAACAGAGACCTCTCCGGGAGTATTCGAGGCAACCTCGATAAACACCTATACATCAGCCGGAAACATTTGTAACTACCATCCCCAGGCTACCCTGGTAGTCAACGGTGTCCTCTGCACCTCATCATCACAGGAGCAGATTGTTACCGTCTGGGATGACGACGACCACAACGGCGGTCGCATGCATATAAACCCGGTTGTCTACCCGATCTGTTTCGGCAACAGTGCAAACGTCCGTTTCCAGGACCTGACACAGTTCAACTGCGTACCCCCGCAGGAGAGGGACAACCCGAACGTAAACACACGGTGGATTCAGTGGATTTACGGAACAGACAACACGATGACCGGAATCCCGGTGACAATTGACGGCCATTCCAGAACGTTTCCCTTCACTGATAACATTATAACGCTTACAGGACCCGTAACAGGATCAGGCGTCTGGTCTGACGTTATTTTTGTTGCTTCTGACAAACTGATAGGCCAGTATTTTGAGGTTACCCTCCGTAACTGGAACTACTGCAACCCTTACGATGATCCCACCATACCAGGCAGACCCGTTGACCGGGTCAACGGCGACCACCCTCCTGTGGTTACTACCGCAAGGATTCTGATTGTCCCCTATCCCGATGCAACAATTACCCCGGTTGACCCCATGTGTGCCAATGCCACTCCTGTCACCCTGACAGCTCATGATCCGGGCGGAAGCTGGACTGGCAGCGGTGTGACCGGAAATATTTTCGACCCCTCGCTGGCCGGTCCGGGAAATCATACAATCAGGTATGATGTAACCAATGGCGACGGTTGCAGTGATAACGACCAGACTGTCATCACGGTTTATCCTGTTCCGGATGCAACAATAATAACCTCTGGAATAGCATGTTCGACAGACCCGGTGATAGTCCTTCAGGCGCAGGATCCCGGAGGTGTCTGGTCAGGAACGGGCGTCTCTGGCAATATCTTCTATCCTGCTGTTGCCGGCTCTGGCAATCATCTGGTAACATACTCACTCACTGATGCCAACGGCTGTGCAGACATTGACTCTGCGATACTTACAGTCGCTACCCCGGACGCTACAATCACTCCTGTTGACACGCTTTGCGAGGACAGTCCCGCCGTAAAACTGACCGCCAGGGATATGGGAGGTGTCTGGTCCGGACCGGGTGTTGTGGGTGACCGGTTCGTCCCGGCACTGGCAGGGGCGGGGAATCACATAATCAAATATGATATACTGAACACTGACTGCGCGGCTGCTGATACGGCAGTGATCACGGTCATGCCGCTGCCTTCAATCATTATCGATGACCCCGGCATGCTCTTCCTCAATGCCCCTCCGGTTGCCCTGACTGCATATCCCACCGGTGGCAGCTGGGCCGGGCCGGGCCTGACAGGAAATATGTTTGACCCCGCCGCCGCCGGTCTGGGCTCTCACAGCCTTACATATACGATACCACCTGAGAGCTGGGGCTGCTCTGCTCAACAGAGTGTTCTCATACAGGTTGTCATGCCACCCCTTCCTGTGGCTGACTTCGAAGGTGCAACCCCGGGGTGTGCCCCGCTGACGGTGCAGTTCATCAATAAAAGCCTTCACGGTGAGAGTTATACATGGGATTTTGGAGACAAACAATATTCGTCAGAGGAGAACCCTGTGCACACGTGGTTCGTTCCTGGAAATTATTTGGTAAAGCTGACGGTGCATAACATTGCCGGAGAATCCGTACACAACGGGATCATAACTGTTTATCAGAACCCGTCGGCAATATTTGACGCATATCCCACCCACGTGGTTAACAATGAGCAGATAGTAATCTTTTACAGCTATTCATATTTTGCCGAATCATGGCTCTGGAGGTTCGGTGACGGTGAGAGTTCAACCGAGGAGAACCCTTATCACAAGTATGAGTCGCCAGGCTCATATACGGTTTCCCTGCTTGTTTCCACAACAAACGGGTGTGTCGATTCAGCGGTGATGGAGACGCCCGTGGTGGTAGAGTGGAAGACAGGCACCCTTAAGTATCCCAATGCCTTCAAATGGAACGGCACCGGCCCCACAGGAGGAGAATGGACCGAAGGTGTACATCCTTCAATGGACAATGTTTTCAGGCCGTTCTCAGAGAACGTGCTTGAATACAGGCTTCAGATCTTCAACAGGTGGGGTGTGCTGATCTATGAAAGCCACGACCTGAAGAGGGGATGGGACGGATATTTCGGTAACGGCAACCTGGCGGCGCAGGGCGTCTACGTCTGGAAGGCCACCGGCCGGTATGCCGACGGAGAGTATTTTGACATGGTCGGGGATGTGACCTTCCTTCACTGACGGTTATCCCTTTCCGCGGCCGGGCTTCATAATCACACCCAGCTTCTTTTTCCCGTCAATCATCACAATCAGGGGTTCAGGGAACCTCACATGCCTGAGAAGGTCGTCCTCAAATACGGTTTCAGCTGCAGAGAGGAATTCGTAATCTATAGAACCGTCACCTGTAGAGGGGTTCACATTAAAATATCCTACCCTGAAGGCAGTGAGATTCTGAAAGAAATGTGTACCCTGGCTCGGATCTATACGGTAGTTTTCAAGCCCCGACTCAACGATCACCCTGGCGCCTGATATCTGCGGCCACTTTATCGGTATACCCCGCCACACATCTGTTGAACCCCATCTTCCGGGACCGATGAGAATGTAATTTGTATCTTCATTAATGAAGCTCTCATTTACCGATTCAATCCTTGCAGCGATCTCTGAGTTTCTGGAAGCTTCAAAATTATCTGTCCGGACATAAACAACATCACGCAGGCCTTCAATTGTACCGTTTCCAAGAGCCAGGCCGGAATAGACAACGGTGTGCTCCTGCGGGATATCTTCAAGCCTGAACTTGATTGTTTCGTAGTTTTCCACGATTGGCCTGATCTGCAGGAGATTGAATGCTACCGGTTTTTTCATGGACGGGTCAATGTTCGCAGCGAACTCGATCTCAACCGGGTTGTTAAGCTGCTGCTGACCAAGCTCAAGGACTCTCTTCAGGATACCTGTCAGCGGGAAGAGGTCATACTTGAGGATGTGCGCAAAGGTTATCACCTTCCTGCCTCCCTCAACCATTTCGTCGCGCAGTATGTCATCCTGGTAATCGTATGTGGATGCGGCGAACTTAAGCGCGCTATCACCTTCGGCCGCACTTATGCTCAATTTCAGCAGGTTAACGGAATCGTCCGTGCTTGGTACGAAGCTTGAGGGGTTGAGGTCGAGCGAGTAAAATTCCTGCTGCGTTTCCTGCAGTGCCATCCGTGTGTCAGAGAGCTGGATGATCTTTCCCGGGTATTCCGGAGAGAACCTGAGTGAGATACCCCCGTCAACAATATATTTTCCCAGTCCGAAGGCAAGGGAGACAAAGCCCTCTTCATATTTCTCCGGCTCGATGGGATAAAAATTGACTGAGCGTGCCACGCCTGACAATGTGGGATAAAACCGGTTGCCGTACTGCTGGCCGCATACTTCCTGAAGGACGATGCCCATTTTTTCTTCCTCGATCTGGTTTGCAGTAGCCTTCATGTAGTTCTTGCTTCCCCTGTAAAACACTGAGGCGTAGACACTTTTTATACCGACGCTGAGGAGTTCAAGCATGACTATTTCGTTCTCGGCCTTCGGGATCATATAGGTTGAGTAGACTCCTGCAAAAGGCTGAAAATGAGAATCTTCAAGCAAGCTGGATGAGCGTATTGCAACCGGCCCGCTTATTATTGAAATGAAGACAAGGAGGTCCTTATGAATTCTGAAGGGAAGCCTGGCTTTCAGGAACGCATCGAGGATTTCCCTGTCTCCGGCATCAGACAGGCCGATGTCGTACAGGTTGTTTTCCTCCATGAATTCGTCGAAGATGTCAGTGCTCAGGACAACCGTGCGCGGAATTGATACAACGGATTCTTCAAAGCTGTCCGCGAGCTGGTTTTGCTTGATGATGTGATCAAGAAATGCCAATCCACGGGCTTTTCCTCCCATTGAACCCTCTCCGATGCGGGTGAATGTCAGGTATTCGTCGAAGTGTTCGCGGTAAAAATCGGCGATAACTCCGTGGCCCTTGCTTCGTCTGAAATTTGCAATTGTATCGAAGATGAACCTCCGGGCCTGGTCGAGGCTTGAGAAGTCATCAAGACTTATCTCTTTCAGGAACTCACCCAGGGAGAAGAGTGCCCGTGCGTAGAGCCATTTGGAGAGGTGATTTCTCGAGAGATGATACCGCAGCGACTCATCAGGAATTTCAAACAGCTTGCGCTGGAAGGCCTGGAGGTCCGAGATGCGCGCTATCTCTGCCCCGTTTACCGGATTTGTGAAGATAAAATCGCCGAAGGAGAAATTCTGTTTAAGGAGCTTCTCCAATTCTTCGGAGAGAGTGACAGAGTTGCTGTCGAGAAATGCATTACCGGATTCAGTGGCTTTCTTTTCATTTTCAGTGTCCGCAGAATGAGCGATTATCGGAATGTTGGGGTCAAACTCCCTGATCTGCCTGAACAGCTCACTGAATGTACCGCTCTTCCTGTTTTCGTTGCGGTACTGGTCGACATCACTGATTATTCCCAACAGGTGTGTTTTGTGCTTGTCAAACAGTTCCACCGCCTCCTCGTATCCGGTGGCCAGAAGGATCTTTGGTCTGCCTCGCATCTGCATCATCTTCTGATGTTCATTGAGGCCCTCAATCATGTATTCCCGTGACTGTTCAAGAATTATTTTGTAAAGATGTCGCAGGAAGACGGAGGCGAGCCTGACTGAGCTTTCCACAAGCAGGATTGACTGTACCCCTTCATGCCTGGCATCTTCATCGACGTTGAGTTTATCTTCAACCAGGCTGATTATGGGCAGCAGGACATTGGTGCTGCCAAGCCAGTTGAAGACATAGTCGATGCAACCCATCTCCTCGCTGTCAAGTCTTATTGCCATCTCCCTCGAGACGGGAGCGAGGATAACTATTGGTACTTCCGGCCAGTTTTTCTTTATCTGCAGTGAGAGCTCCAACGGATCCATATCGCTTATACTCAGCATGTTTATGACAAGGTCTATCTTGCCTCTTCCGAGTACTGCAATTGCCTCCCCTGCGGAGGTGACATGAATGAATTGCGGGGGATAGCGAAGATTGAACGAGACGTAATCGTTGAATACCTTCTCGTCAATCTTCCCGTCCTCCTCCATAATAAAGGCATCGTACCTGCTGCATATCAGCAGCACATACCTGACTCTCTTCAGCATTAACAGCTCGAAGGAGGTCTCTCTGAAGATGTTTTTCACGGTCTACACGACTCCCTGGGCCAGCATGGCCTCGGCCACCTTGACGAATCCCCCGATATTGGCTCCGTCTACGTAGTTTATGAACCCGTCCTTCCGGGTCCCGTACTTCACGCATGTGGCGTGTATGTCTTTCATGATCCTGTGAAGCCGGGCGTCAACCTCCTCGCGTGACCATGAGAGGCGCATGGAGTTTTGGGTCATCTCCAGTCCTGATGTTGAAACTCCTCCGGCGTTTGCTGCCTTGCCCGGTCCGAAAAGGATTTTATGATGCAGGAAGATATTGACGGCATCCGGTGTGGAAGGCATGTTGGCTCCCTCGGAGACAACAAAGCAGCCGTTCTTTACGAGCATTTCAGCATCCGCACCGCTAATCTCATTCTGTGTTGCAGAGGGCAGGGCCACCTGGCAGGGGACATCCCACGGGGTGGATTTGCCCTCTACAAATATACATCCGTACTTCTCTGCATATTCCTTAATTCGTCCTCTCCTGACATTCTTGAGATTTTTAACGAATGCCAGCTTCTCTTCGTTTATCCCGTCGGGGTCATGGATATACCCGTTGGAATCGGACATAGTAACCACTTTGGCGCCCATCTGGATCGCCTTTTCCGCAGCAAACTGCGCTACGTTGCCTGATCCTGAGACTGTGCATATCTTACCTCTGAGACTGTCACCCCTTGTATTGAGCATCTCCTCGGCGAAGTAGACCTGTCCGTAGCCGGTTGCCTCAAGCCTGATCAGGCTTCCGCCCCACTCGAGACCCTTCCCGGTGAGTACGCCGGTGAACTCATTCCGCAGTCTCTTGTATTGGCCGAAGAGGTAGCCTATTTCCCTTCCGCCAACTCCTATGTCACCGGCGGGCACATCGGTATCAGCACCTACATGTCTGAAGAGTTCGCTCATAAATGACTGGCAGAAGCGCATGACCTCGTTGTCGCTCTTTTCCTTCGGGTCGAAGTCTGAACCGCCTTTCCCGCCACCCATGGGAAGAGTGGTAAGGCTGTTCTTGAGAACCTGTTCGAAGGCAAGGAATTTAAGGATACCCAGATTTACGGTCGGGTGGAATCTCAGCCCGCCCTTGTAAGGTCCGATGGCGCTGTTCATCTCAATCCGGTATCCCTTGTTTATCTGGATCTCTCCCTTGTCATCGACCCAGGGGACCCTGAAAAGGATTACCCTCTCAGGCTCTGCCATCCTCTCAAGGATCTTGGCTGACCTGTACTTGGGGTTCTCCAGGATAAAAGGCATAAGTGACTCGGTCACTTCTCTCACAGCCTGGTGAAACTCGACTTCACCGGGGTTTTTGGCGATTATTCTCGCCATGAATTCATCAACAGGGTTTGACATGGAAGTAGGGGTTTAAGGATTAGTTGTTTATCAGAAAATTTTATTAAATTTCCATAATTCAAGCATTACCGCAAAATTTAATTGAGTTTATTTTTCAATTTGCATGATAAATTGAATTTC
>CAZHAI010000011.1:0-17873 GCA_964530645.1 uncultured Rikenella sp.
GAGCGCATGATTCATAATCATGAGGTCGAGAGTTCAATTCTCTCTCTCGCTACAACGAGAAAGCCTTGGTGCGAAAGCACCAGGGCTTTTTAATTGGCGGCGCGACAAAAGCTTGCTTTTGGGAGCGACGGAAATTAAAAGGCCCGTTTTCACGCGATAAGCGTGAAAAGGCTTTCCGTTGTAATGCCCCATTCTGAGAATCACGGCCCGCCATAGAAGGGCCGTAATTCTATTATGCCGACGGCGCGGTAAACGCTTATTTCCCCGTGCCTTAAGTCAGGTCACCTTCAGCAACAATGATTGATCACACCAAACCTTGAGCAAATCCTGTAGAAACAGTATTTTTTTCGGCCAAAAAGCTTGAGGGATTTAAATATTTAGTAATTTTAAAGGTAATGTAACAGATCGTTAAGTAACCTGACACTAAATTTCCCGGTATTATGAAAAGACTCCAGTTTTTAATTGTTGTTCTTCTTCTGTCATGCGCATCATCCATGACAGCACAGAAAAAGGTAATATTCAGTACAGTCCCGGCTGATGCGGAAATTTTGCTTGAAAAGAATAATGAATTCACCCTTCTCGCCCAGGGAAATTACGAGCTCAAAATCGGGTCGGATGAGGTTTACACAATAAAGATATGGAAGGAGGGATTTGAGCCCTTTATCAAAACCTACACAAAGACAAACAACAGTGTTATTACAGAGAATGTTGTACTCGTGAACAGGGTTGTAAAGATTGTGGCATCCCCGGTTTCCGCGGAGGTATATGCAGATAATATCTACGTGGGCAAGGGAGGCGAAGAACTTGACGTTCTTATCAAAAATAATACGATGGTGAATGTGGAAGTCAGGGGAGAGGGTTACCGTATTGTCAGGCGTTCCTTCTACAACATGGAGAATACAGAAAAGCCGCCTGTAAAGGAGAACCTGGAACTTTCGGACAGGCTTGTGAAAGTCATTGCGGATCCGCCCGGTTGCGAAATCACGGTTGACGGTAAAATCGCCGGAGGAACATCGGCGGAAGTTGTTGTCCCCAAAGGTGAATGCATAACAATGAAAGTCACAAAGGATGGTTTCGCCCCGGTTGAAAAATCATACTGCAATAAATCTGAAATGGGCCTGCCTCCGGTCACCGAGGAGATATCTCTCAGGGACAGGATAATCCAGATAAACACAACTCCTGAAGATGCCGCAATCAGGGTTGATGGCAGGGCTGTCGGGAAAGGCAGTTACTCTCTGCTTGTCAAACGCGATAACTGTGCGGAGATAGAGGTGATGAAGGATGGGTTTGACACTAACAAAAAATCATACTGCAACAAGGCGAATATGAGTGAGCCTCCGGTGACTGATCATATCAGGCTTGCAGAGGACGAGGCTTGGCTATCATCTATCAGGAGCGATCAGGCCAACGTTAACTTCTCGATCCCGGTCAACTCAAATCTCAGTGACGAGGCAGCCTGGAAAATCATCGGACAGATTGTAATGGAAAAGTTTGATGTGATAGAGATAAGCGATCCTGTTACGGGTTACCTGAGGACAGCCTGGAATGTAAAACTCTTCGGAAACGGGAAGACTATCAGAACGAGATGCATTGTTAAGCTGGGCAACACCAACCCGTTACGCTATGTAATCAAAATAGTGAGCGAGGAGAGCATAGTGCCGGGGACTAGTGTCAAGGAGGATGAGAATTTCAAGGAGTGGGACAGGCTCCTGAACGCCTACAAGGACATTATCAGCGAGATCCAGGCACGCATCAGTTGATGCCTGTAAAAGAGTACTCCAGAAAGTGGCCTCCTCAGCAAGTCTGAGCTGATGGCATCTGGCTGACGCTTTTCTGTTTCCGGAGATTATCTTAGCGATTCTTCAAGTGTGATTGAAGATGCTGTCTTCTGGTCCCTGTATTTAATTATAACCGGACAATAGAGATGAATCCCCTTATCCTTTCCGGCCCCGGTAGTAACAGGCCGGCTTCCTGCCACCACTACTGCACCAGGGGGTATTCTAAGGGGAGTATCAGCTGTTTTTCTGAGAAATTCGCCGTTTGTATTATCAAAAACCGGGGTTGAACCATTGAGAATTACCCCGGTACCTATAACAGCGCCTTCCCTGATAACAACCCCTTCATAGATACCGCAGTTACCACCGATGAAAACGTCGTCCTCGATTATAACAGGCATTGCATTCACAGGTTCAAGCACTCCTCCGATCTGCGTTGCAGCCGAAATATGGACATTCCTGCCCACCTGTGCGCATGAACCTATCAATGCATGGGAATCAACCATGCATCCGGTGTCGATATAAGCCCCTGTATTAATGTAAGACGGAGGCATTATCACAGTCCCTTCTGATACATATGCACCTCTTCTTACAGATGTTCCACCAGGGACAACCCTGATGTTGTCCTCTGATGAAAACTCCCTGACCGGATAGGTGTTTTTATCAAAAAATGAGAAAGGATCTCCGCCGTACTTTTCAATGACGCCGTACCTGAAACCGGACAGGATCACACTCTTTACCCAGGAGTTGATAATCCATTCGCCATCTGTTTTATATGCCACTCGGAGTTCCCCGGCCTCCAGCAGATCCCTGACCTTATAAAAAAGAGCCAGGATATCTTTTGGATTCCCGGACTGCGATGTCTTTTCAAAATCCCGTTTCAATAAGCTTATATTCATTGTTTTATTGTTTTGTCCGTTAAAGACATCCATTCTCCTTCAGCAGTTTCTCAAGTAACTGGTCGGTCTGAATTACCGAGGTTGTTAAAGGCAGTCTCAACCTGTTTTCAATTAATCCCATTAATGCCAGCGCTGATTTGACCGGAATAGGGCTGCATTCTATAAAGCATCCTTTGAACAGGGGCATGAGCCTGTGGTGTAACAATGCAGCTTCAGCCGTTTTTCCGGCCTCCAGGAGCCCCGTCAGTTCAACAACCCGGGAGGGGATAATGTTGGCTGCAACGCTTATAACCCCTTTTGCTCCGGTACACATCATCGGGAAGGTCTCATCATCGTTGCCGGATAATACTGCAAATCCGTCAGGCGCCAGGCGTATTATCTCGCTTATCTGTGCGAAGTTCCCCGATGACTCTTTTACGGCTATAATGTTCTTCAGTTCAGCAAGTCGCAGTGTTGTTTCTGCCGTCATATTCACACCTGTTCTGCCGGGTATGTTGTACATGATGACAGGTATTGAAGTGGATTCGGAGACTGCTTTATAGTGCTGGAAAATTCCCTCCTGGGTGGGTTTGTTATAATACGGAACAACGATCAGGAAAGCATCCGGCTTGTATTTGGAAAGCTTTGCCATACCTGATATTACATGCTTTGTGCAGTTGGAACCTGCTCCTGCTACCACGGGAATCCTGCCGTTGTTTTGTTCCGTTAAGGTGTCAAGCAGCCTCTCTTTTTCATAGTCATCGAGGCTTGGAGCCTCCCCGGTAGTTCCAAGCGGAACCAGGAAATTGACTCCTGCATCAATCTGTCTCTGGACCAGGCTACGGAAGGTATCAAGGTCCACTTCATCATTTCCATGAAATGGCGTAATCAGCGCTGTTCCACACCCTCTAATCTCTTTCATTGTGCAATGCTTGTCGGATTTTTTCTGTTATAAGTATTCTGAAATCAAATACACCCTTCAACCCGGGCGTCCATAATGCTGCAGTTACTGCTCCGGCTGCAAATCCCCTCCTGGAAAAGGCTTCGTGAGACAGGGTGATCCTGTCGTCAGCAGATTCAAATCCCAGATTATGAATCCCGGGGATAAAGCCGCATCTGACTGATTGAACGGGTACCTCCCTGCCGGTTACTGTTTCTGCAATTTCCTTCAGAGTGACCGCAGTCCCGGAAGGGCTGTCAAGTTTAAGCTTATGGTGAAATTCGGTTATGTATGAATCGTACTCACCCAAAGAAGAAAGGAGGGCTGAAGCGACCCGTGCTATCTCGAAGAACGCATTGACCCCTATGGAGAAGTTGCTGGCATAGATCATGGTTCTGCCTCTTTCCTCAAAATACGCTATAACCTCTTCCCTTATATCATTCCAGCCTGTTGTGCCAATTACAGCTGCCTTGAAGTTATCGGCAATAAACCGGTAATTACGGCGAAACGACTCAGGTGAGGTAAAATCGATGCAGATACTTTCGGCTGCTGCCTCTGTATCGAAAGTGCCTATGTCTTCTGTGGTGAAGAGCGAAACATCCTCCCTGTTCTGCAGAATGGAACAGATCTCCTTTCCCATCCTGCCATATCCTGATATTACGATTTTTATCATTCGAAAAACTCTTTGTGAAGCGAGCTGACCACTTCAGTCAGGTCACTTCTGTTAACAACAAAGCTGATATTGATATCGGAAGCTCCCTGGCTTATCATGGTGATGTTGTGAGCACTGATAGCACCAAAGATTCTTTTCCCGAGTCCTTTGGTCTCCTTAAGGTTCTTTCCAACCACAGAAACCTGTGATTTATCCCTGCTGACGGTTACAACAGCAAAAAGTGATATTTCTGAAATTATTGCATCCAGGTTGTTGTCTGAATTAACCGTAAGAGAGACGTTTACCTCAGAGGTGCTTATCAGGTCCACTGAGGTCCCGTATTTTCCGAATATTTCAAACAAACGGGTAAGGAATCCGAAGGAATTCAGCATTTTCATGGAAAATACATTTATCACGATTATATTCTCCTTGAATGAGATAGCCCTGACACCGTTTTCGCTGATCCCGTTATCGCTCATGATCAGGGTCCCTTTTTTATGAGGTTCCATTGAATTTAGAACTCTTACCGGAATGTTCTTCTCAATTGCGGGTTGTATGGTAGCCGGATGAAGGACCTTTGCCCCGAAGAATGATAACTCAGCTGCTTCGCTGAATGACATTACAGGGATGTTTTTCGTTTTTTTGACTTTTCCCGGGTCGGTAGTATGAATTCCGTCAACATCAGTCCATATCTGTATCTCCGTGGCATCAGCTGCCATTCCGATAAGTGCCGCGGTATAATCTGATCCCCCTCTGCCAAGGGTGGTAGCAGTCCCGTCAATCGTGGCAGAGATGAATCCCTGGGTAATTATGACATCATTATCTGCAAATTCCCCTGTCAGCAGTTCGGGAACTCGCTTGCAGATCACATTAATCTGGGGTTCACCTTTCAGGTACCTGGAGTCCGTGACAATAAAGTTACGGGCATCGGCGAATGCACACTTCAACCCGTAATTCACCATCGCTTTATGAATAATTGATGACGACAGGATCTCGCCGTATGACAGTATTTTTGCCATAGACATGTCAGAAAGCTCTTCGAGAATGGAGATTACCTTCACCATCTCATTGAGTCTTGCGAAGAGCTGAATTATTGTCTCTCTGACTTCAGTCAGTAAGGCATTGTTTCCGTAAAGCAGCTTTTCGGTCATTTCAAGGTGCCTCTCTTCCAGCCGGGCTGTCAGCATGGTTGCATCCTCGGCATGGCCTTCAGAGGCGTGCATTGCAACCTGGGTAAGAATATCTGTCACCCCGGAGAGAGCTGATACAACAACTACGCTTTTTCGGGGTGAGTTTTCACTTACAATCCTGATAAGCCTTTCAACGGCAACGCTGTCCCTGACGGATGTTCCGCCAAATTTCATCACTATCATCCTTGTCAATTTCTGTTTTTAAGCGTTTTATAGATTTTTTTCAGATCAGAGATTGCTTTTTCCATGTCCGGAATATTTATGAACTCGTGATCAGTATGGGCTACTTTGATGCTGCCCGGTCCATAGAGGAGACATTTACCAAGATTGTCCAGACAGGGGCCATCGGTACCAAATGCCACAGTGTCGCTGTCAAATCCTTCAATAAAATAATACTCAAATGGTTTGTCCTCTCTTACCTTGGTAATGGTGGTTTTCTCATCGGAGATGCTTCGAAGGCTGTTCTCAATTGATAGGTGCGAGGCAAAAGTGGTCCTGAAATAGATTTTGAAGGTCACGAGATCCGGAAGGACATTATAAGCATTTCCCGAGGAGAGCTGCCCTACATTGTATGTGGTTGATCCTAGTACAGGATCTTCAGGAAACTGCAATTCGGAAAGCCTGCCAAGAAAAACGGTCATCCTTCCGATTGCATCGTCACCGAGCTGAGGGTAGCCGGAGTGACAGCTTAAACCACTGATCTGCACATCGTAAAGCTGGATTCCCTTTCCGGCCCTGATTAGTTTGTTCTCAGTAGGTTCACCAATAATCACATACCTGCAATCGCTTATCAGGTTATTTGCGACTTTTGCTCCCCTGGACCCTGTTTCCTCACCTGCTAATAGCAAAAGGCCGAAGTTGGTTTCTCCTTCATTGTACAGATCCCTGCACACATTCCAGTCTGTAACTATTTGTCCTTTCGCATCACAAGCTCCCCTTCCGTAAACCATGTTGTTCCCGGACCTTGGTTCAATATACGGAGGTACTGTATCGAGATGAGTGCAGAAGATGATATCTGGTTTACCCCATTTGTAAAACAGGTTCACGCTCCCGTCTCTGACCTCCTGTGTTTCAATAACTGCACCGGGGAAACGAAAATTATCTGCTATGAAACGGGCTATCTCAACCTCCCTTCCGGATGTTGAGTCAATCTTCATGATCTGTTCAAGTTCTCTTGCAATCATTATCTGTTTCAGGCTTTAGTTTGCAAAAAAGGCACGAACCGGAGATTCGTGCCTGTACCTGTACACAAAATCCATCACCGCCGGTGACGTTTTTTACTTTCAAGAATTATAAGTTTTGTATTGTATTTCATTTCGTATGCCTGATTATTTATATTAAATCGTCTGCAAATGTAAAAGGATTATGCATTTCTCAATACACTTCTTTTAAAAAAATACGGTCTGCTTTAGCGGCAGACCGTGATGATATTGTATGACAGGATGATCAGGTAATACCTTATTCACATTTGAGGTTTGTCCTTTGCGCTTTGGCTGCTTCGGCTGAAGGACCGTACTGCGCATTTTTGAAAGACTCACATGCTGCAGCAATATCTCCCTTGCCAGCCTGGGCAACTGCAAGCTGATAATAGAATATTGCTTTTGCCTCGGCGTCACCTGTCTCAAGATCAAGCCCTTTCTGTGCATATGCGGCACCCTCGGTGAAATTATTCTTCTTGTTGTAAACATCGGCAAAGTAATAGAACAGTCTCTTGTCATCACCATATTTAGCCGCCCTGTTAAGGAGAGCAAGAGCCTCATCAAGCTTGTTGGCATTGCTGGCTTTTGAACCGGCAGCGCGAAAATACTCCAGCGCCACCAATTTCGCCTGGTTGGCTTTTTCAACGTCTTTTTCCGGGTCGAGCTTTGTCAGGAAGAGATCAATTGTCTGTTCGAAGAGGTCTGCATTATCACGGTTCTTATAGATCTGTGCCTTGTTGTAGATGGAGGCAACATGAGCAGGGTTAAGAGCCAGGACACTGTCGAATGCAAGCATTGCATTATCATAGTCGTTTGCAGAAAAGAATTCCGAAGCCATCTTGTAGTAACCATTAACAAGGTGCTTTTTTGAATTCTCACCCTGGGCAGCATTCCCGTATTTCTCTGCCATGGCGCCGGCAAGCTTGGCTGCTGCGATGATCTCAACAGCCGGTTTCTTCTCGCTGACAGCGGTGGTTACAAGCTTGTTATAGAGTTGTGGCAGAACCTGTACGGCCTTTTGCTTAAGATCATTGGCTGTTTCACCAACCTGATCTGAAAGAGTGATCACCTTTTCAAACGCAGTGATCGCAGCCTTTGTGTCAGTCTGCATAGCCTTTGCTCCCTCGTTGTAGGCGGTAATAACCGCGTTCCGGTCCTGCGCATTCAGATTTGTGCTGAAAAAGGCAGATACAACTGCAGCAACTGTTATAATACTTCTGATTTTCATTTTCATTTATCTTGTTTATCGGGTTATTAGTCAAGCATATTCTGTTTTTCCGCCGGTAAATATAAAAAAACCGAACTTAAAAATCACATTTATGATATTTTTAACCTGTATATCTTCTTAACGGAATCCTGCTCTGTCTTCGGTGCGGGATTGACCCGCGACGACTTTTATTGAGGATTTAAGTCTACTTTTGAGTTTATAAAGTGATCAACTGATGACAGACAAAAGCAAAATCCGTACCAACGCGGGGTACGTCTTGAATGTAGCCTGGGCAGCACACAGGGGGGCTGTGCAGGACACAGCTGCCAAAGCGGAAGAATTCGTCGGACGATTGATGTCTCCAGGGACCTTTCTGATGACTGACAGGCAGCCAGATATCATCCTCTTCATGAGTGGAGGGTCTGAGAGAAGGGCCATCGAGCTGGCTGAGCCAGGCAGACCGGTCCTTTTGCTGAGCATCAGGGGGAACAATGCCTACGCCGCGGCAACAGAGGTGATGGCGTGGATGGTCAACAACAACAGGGTAGCAGTTCTCTCTGACTCTGACGATGCGCTGGAATCCGGATTAATTAACCGTTGGCGAACCGTCGCCGGAGCATGGAGACTGCTGGAGGGCAGCAGAGCCGGGCTGATTGGAACAGTATCAGAGTGGCTTGTGGCCTCTGAAGTCCCTGCAGAAACGCTCCGCAGGCTATTGGGAACAGAACTCATCAGTGTGCCCTGGTCCGGACTGCCTGATTACAGCAGGGAGGACCCTGACAAGCTGCTGCTGAATCGTTTCGCAGGACAGAATGCGGATGGGCTTGAAGATGCTGCACAGGTGCTTACAGTGCTTCGCAGGGCGATGCACGATAACGGCCTCGATGCAATTGCCGTAGAGTGTTTCAGCCTGGTACAGGAGCGAAGGGTTACGGCATGTCTCGCACTTGCACAACTCAATACAGAAGGCACTGTAGCCACGTGTGAAGGAGATCTCGCATCGATGGCAGGAATGATGGCCGGGAGAGCCCTTACCGGGAGGGTACCGTGGATGGCCAACACCACCAGGTTGTCAGAGAAATCCGTTGTTTTATCGCACTGCACTGCCCCATTTGATCTTGTGAGCGCCGTGAAACTTCCGACTCATTATGAAACCGGTTATTCACTCGCAGTGGATGGCGATATCACCGCGCAGGATGTCACCGTTTTCCGGTTCTCTGAAAAACTTGACAGGGTCTTCATCGCTGAAGGCAGGGTGTTGAGTAAACCGCATATGGCAGATGCATGCCGGACTCAGGTGGAAATAGAGCTATCCTCAGAAGGTGTGCAGGCGCTTCGTGAAAAGCCCCTTGGCAATCACCTGCTGATGCTTCCGGGAAAGCACGCGGATCTTCTCCGGCTGGCATGCATTTACAAAGGAATTGAGCAGGTTAAAGGAGGTGAGTTATGATTGTCACATGCGTACATGTCAGTGTCAAACCTGAAAAGGTCTCTGAATTCATTGATGCAATCAGGGAGAATCACATGGGTTCTGTCATGGAGCCAGGCAACATTCGGTTCGATGTGCTTCAGGAACAAGGGGACCCTTGCAAGTTTATGATCTATGAAGTATTTGAGTCAGCGGAAGCCGTGGCAAAGCACCGGGAGACAGCTCACTACCTGAAATGGAGAGATTCTGTAAAGGATTTTATGGCCGGGGATCGCTACGCTGTAAAGTACAATATAATCGAACCCGGGGAGAGAATAAAATGGTAAAACCCTTTCGTTTTGCAAGGTTACCGCTGATATCTTTCGGCCCTGGAAGGGTCAGTGAGCTACCGAAAATGGTTTCAGATTATGGGAAGACGGTGTTGCTTGTGACGGGTGCCGGATCGTTTGTTGCCTCACCCGCTGCAGCAAACCTTTCAGGACAGATGGAGAGCAGGGGTGTCACAATCCACAGGGTGAGTGTTGGTCATGAGCCATCCCCTGAACTGATAGATGACACCGTCAGAAAATTCCGGGGCAGTGAGCCCGATGTGGTCGTCAGCATTGGCGGCGGGAGTGTTATTGATGCAGGCAAGGCCGTTTCCGCCATGCTTGGCAAAAAAGGCTCTGTCCTGGAGTACCTGGAGGTTGTAGGTGATAAGGAACATCCGGGAACGAAGGTGCCATTTATCGCTGTTCCGACTACCTCCGGCACAGGCAGTGAAGCGACAAAGAACGCAGTTATATCGAAGGTGGGTAAGGATGGATTCAAGCGTTCTCTGCGCCATGAGAACCTCGTTCCGGATATTGCACTTGTTGACCCGGCACTGACGCTATCCTGCCCGAAAGATATCACGGCAGCTGCGGGAATGGACTGTTTCACACAGCTCACAGAGGCATTTCTTTCCGATAAGGCAAGCGCAATGACTGACGCCCTGGCCCTCGAAGGACTGGCTGCAGTTAACCGTGCTCTCATCAGGACCTGTGCGGATGGAGATGACATTAAAGCCAGGTCAGATATGTCATTTGCAGCTCTTACATCCGGTATATGCCTGGCAAATGCAGGGCTGGGAGCGGTGCACGGGCTTGCCGGAACCATAGGTGCGCTGTTCAACATTCCCCACGGCGCTGCATGCGGCACCCTGATGGCTTCCGCCAATGATATGAATGTGAGAGAGCTGCGCAGGCTGAGTAAGCACGGATCCGCTCCGGGAATGCTTGCAGACTCTGGAAAATATGCCGCACTTGGAAAATACGCAACCATGGGCAGGATATTTGCTGACGCTACAGGGAAGAGTGACAGCTATTACGTTGACTTCTTCGTGGATTACCTGCGTGCGCTGACCTACATCCTTGATCTGCCGAAACTGAACCATTTCGGAATCACCAGGGTTGACCTGCCGGGGATCGCATCTCAGTCGGATTTAAAAAACAATCCGGTTAGTCTGTCTGCCGCTCAGCTGACAGAGATACTTGACCAGAGGCTCTGAACCAACACTCAGCCGCTTTCCGGACGGTCATCTCCTTACAAGCTGGTATCCCCTCCTGAAAAAATAGACAACCGGGAAGACAAGAAGATGCATTAGCTTTGTATAGGGGAAGATCATGAAGATCAGCAGTCCGATAAAGATGTGGATCTTATAGACAATGCTGTGGCCAGCAATGATGGCTCCGGCGTCAGGCTGAAAGGTTATTACCCTCTGTGCCCAGACTCCGAGAGCGGAATAGCTTTCAACACTCGACTGTGCCGTTGTCAGTACCGAGAAGAGCCCAAGCCCTGCCTCGGCTAACAGAAGAACAATTATGAAATAGTCATGGAAGCTGCTGGTCCTGATCATTCTCTGGTCAGTGCTTCTCCTCACTGCCAGGATAATCATCCCGGCAAAAGCCATCAGACCGAAGAAAGAACCCATGCTTAAAGCAATTATGCGTTTCGTCTCGGTTGTCATTAAAAGGTGATATAGTTCTTCGGGAATAAACAATGTGAAATGGCCGAGGAACACAGCTATAATCCCGATATGGAACAGATTGCTTCCCAGTCTGATCTGCCTGTCAGCCAGAAGCTGGGTTGAAGAGGCTTTAATGCTCTTGTTTGCCATAACGATCCGGGTGATGAGTCCGAACCAGAACACCGCAATTGATATATGCGGAAAATATGTAAACAGGAAGTTGTTTATATAGTTTTCCATGACAGCATTATTTACAATTGAAACATGGGTTTTCATTACTGAAGCTGACAGGTTCATCATAACTGCTGTCAGGATTTTCCGGCTCGCTCACCGCGGTTCCGGATGAGACAGACCTCTTGTCAGGTCCTGTGGCAGAGAGGGATATAACTGCTCCGGGAAGGTGGCGGTAAATATTCTGTTTCGCCTTAAGCCGGCTGTGGATCAGGCTGATCACATTCACAGCGCCGGCGAGGGTCTCCGCAGCTTCTGCCTGTGACAGTGAAGACAGGAACTCAAGAAACACCGGGAGGTAGTCAGGCAGCTCAGGTGCAGTCAGATGCAACCCCCTGCTCCGGTAATGCTCCGCAAGGTCAACCATTGCCTGTCCTCGATCCTTCGAATCTCCCTTCAGGTGTTCAAAGATGTAGAGCGAAGCAGCCCTGCCGGAGTCAAAGAGCTGCACGTACTCTGCCTGCCAGTCAATAAGGTCATGACTGTCCCATTGGTCTGCAAACTCACGCACTCCGGCAAGATGTTCTTCTGACAGCAATCCTTCGGCTGAGAGCTCCCTCACGGCCTCCGGAAGGAATGCCTGCAGTTCCTCTGAAGGGTAGGAGAGAAGGAGCGAGAGTATCTTATATGTTTTGATCATACCTATCTTCCTCCGAACAGGTTTTCGAATCCTCCTGTGCCGCAACTGCGGTCATCTGTAAAGCCGCACCCGGACCTGTCTCCGAAAACATTTTCAGCCTGTTCCCGGTGGCTGGTGGGTATCACGAATCGTTCATCGTAGGGCGCCAGGGCCATAAGCCGGTACATCTTCTCAGTCTGTTCCGGCGTCAGTCCTGTTCCGTCAAGGACAGTTAAGTCAGCACTGCCTGTGACAGTTTTGCTTCTCATGTATGCCCTCATCGCAAGCATCCTGCGAAGCGCATCTGCAACAGGTTTTTCATCACCGGCGGTGAACATGTTTGCCAGGTATCTCACCGGGATCCTCATCTGCTCCATTTCAGGCAGTATGCCGTTGACGCCATCCGCTTCGCTGTTGCTTACTGAGATAACAGGCGACAATGGCGGCACATACCAGACCATCGGGAGGGTTCTGTATTCAGGATGAAGCGGGAATGCAACCTTCCAGTCGATCGCCATCCGGTAAACGGGAGAGTTGCGTGCAGCTTCAATGATGTTGTGTGGTATGCCCTGCTTCTCGGCTTCGCTGATCACTGCCGGATCATCAGGGTTGAGAAATATGTCGAGTTGCTGTTGATAAAGATCCTTTTCTTCGTCAGTAGAAGCAGATTTAAGAATCCTGTCGGCATCATAGAGAATAATGCCAATATACCTGATTCGTCCAACGCATGACTCAGAGCAGATTGTAGTTTCACCCACCTCAAGCCTGGGGTAGCACATAATGCATTTCTCCGATCTTTTTGTTTCCCAGTTGAAGTAGATCTTCTTATAAGGGCAGGCGCTGACGCACTGTCTCCATCCCCTGCAACGGTTCTGGTCAATCAGCACCACGCCGTCCTCTTCCCTCTTGTAGATGGCCCCCGACGGGCAGGCTGCAACACATGAGGGATTCAGACAGTGTTCGCACAGCCTGGGGATGTACATCATGAAAGAGTTCTCAAACTTCCCGTATATTTCCTTTTGGATATTATCGAAATTTTTTTCACGGCTCCTTTTTGCGAACTCGCCGCCGAGGTTGTCCTCCCAGTTTGCGCTCTTTTCTATCTTCTCCATAGGCTTGCCACTGATGAGAGAGTAAGGCCTGGCCGACGGTGGAGTATTGAATGTTGAACCGGAGTGAAGTATCGAATAGTTAAAAGTAAACGGTTCGTAATAGTCGTCAATCCCTGGCATAAATGGGTTGGCGAATATCTGTGCCATAATGCCCGGTTTGCTTCCCATCCTGGGCACAAGCCTCTCTTTGTCAAGCACCCATCCGCCTTTCCACCTGTCCTGGTTTTCCCAGTCGTCGGGATATCCTGTTCCGGGTTTGGTCTCCACATTGTTGAACCATGCGTATTCGACACCTTTTCTCGAGGTCCACACGTTCTTGCAGGTTACCGAGCAGGTGTGGCATCCGATGCATTTATCGAGGTTCAGGACCATCGCTACCTGTGTGCGTATCTTCATGACTTCGCTATTTTATTTTTGTTCACCGGAAGGTTCATCATTCCATTCCACTTTACGGAGTTTGCGTAAAACCACGAATTCGTCGCGGTTTGAACCGATGGTTCCATAGTAGTTGAATCCATATGCAAGCTGGGCGTATCCTCCTATCATGTGTGTCGGCTTGAGACTCAGCCGTTCAACAGAGTTATGCACTCCGCCGCGGTTGCCGTTGATCTGGTTGACGGGCATATTGACAGTTCTCTCCTGGTTGTGGTACATTATGAGTGCACCTTCAGGCACTCTCTGTGATACAATCAGGCGCGCCACCGAAGCACCGTTACTGTTGAACACCTCCACCCAGTCATTGTCCTTCAATCCTATCCTGTTTGCGTCGGCTTCGCTGAGCCATGCAACCGGACCGCCCCTTCCCAAAGTAAGCATGATCAGGTTGTCTGACCATGAAGAGTGGATTGTCCACTTATTGTGAGGGGTCATAATGTTGATGATCAGGTGCGGCTCATTCTCACCGATCTTTCCCATAACATTTCTTAAAGATCTTGTGTTTATCGGAGGCTTGTAGCATACAAGGCTCTCACCAAAGGCAATCATCCACGGATGGTCCTGGTAGCTTGTCTGTCTGCCGGTGAGTGTGCGCCACGGTATCATCTCATGAACATTTGTATAGCCGGCGTTATAGGAGACCTCCTCGGAGTCGATGCCGCTCCAGATGGGAGAGGTGATTATCTTCCTCGGCTGGCTGATAAGGTCCCGGAACCTTATCTTCTCCTCCTGACGACCTTCGGCGAGATGACGGTGGCTGCGGCCTGTGGTTACGGAGAGTGCATCCCAGGCCCTGACGGCAACCTGACCGTTGGTCTCTGGTGCCAGAGTCAGTATCACCTCGGCAGCATGGATATCTGTCTCAATCTTAACCAGTCCCCTTGTTTCTCCTTCATTTTCTGAGGTGGAGTTGAGCTTCTTCAGTAACACGACTTCTGCACCTGTTTCCCAGGTTATGCCTTTTCCTCCGTTGCCGGCCTTTTCCATCAGCGGTCCGAGGGTGGTTAACCGGTTGTATGTTTCAGGGTAGTCACGGGTAACCTCTATTATCCGGGCCATGTTCTTCCCCGGCTTCAGCTCTTCTGCGGTCTGCTTCCAGTCGTGTCCGGAGGTTGTCTCGGACATCTCTGCAGGGGTGTCATGCTGCAGCGGGACCAGGACGATATCCTTTTCCCTGCCCAGATGCCCTTTTGAAAGTTCCGAGAAGCGGGCTGCAATCCCCTTGAATATCTCCCAGTCGCTGCGCGACTCCCAGAGGGGGTCAACTGCTTTTGTAAAGGGGTGGATGAAGGGGTGCATGTCAGATGTACTGAGGTCATTCTTCTCGTACCATGTTGCAGCCGGAAGGATTATATCCGAATGAAGAGTGGTTGTTGACATTCTGTAGTCGAGAGTGACGAGCAGGTCCAGTTTGCCCTCCGGGGCTTTGTCATGCCACTTAACCTCGGTCGGCAGTTGTTGGCCCATGCTCTTCAGGTCACCGCCGAAGACGTTGTTTTGCGCTCCGAGCAGATGCTTCATGAAATACTCCATCCCCTTGGCGCTGGATCCAAGGAGGTTTGACCTCCATACGAAGAGGTTGCGGGGGAAATTGGCAGGATTGTCAGGATCTTCCGAGGCTATTGTAATTTCGCCGCTTTGAAGTTTTTCAGTCACGTATTTTGATACATCAGCTCCTTCCCTTGCTGCATCTGAAGCAAGAGTAAGGGGGTTTACGCTCAGCTGAGGTGCGGATGGCAGCCATCCCATCCTCTCGGCTCTCACGTTGCAGTCGATCATTGAAAGCCGTTCCCATTCCTCCCTGTCAGCCAGCGGTGAAATAAGATCGGTCATGCCAACCTTCTCATAGCGCCACTGATCTGAGTGCATATAAAAGAATGAGGTTGTGTTCATCTGGCGCGGGGGTCTGTTCCAGTCAAGAGCGAACGCCAACGGCAGCCAGCCTGTCTGCGGCCTAAGCTTTTCCTGTCCCACATAATGGGCCCAGCCGCCACCAGACTGGCCCACGCATCCGCATAGCATAAGCATGTTTATTGCACTGCGGTAAATCATGTCAGTATGGAACCAGTGGTTCACCCCGGCGCCGATTATGATCATCGATTTGCCGCTGGTGGCGGCAGCGTTTTCTGCGAACTGCCTTGCCACGGTCACTGCCTGTTGTGCCGGTACTCCCGTGATTTTCTCCTGCCAGGCAGGAGTATAGGGCAGATCATCAGCATAGGAAGATGCTGCACCCGGATCACCGAATCCCCTTTCAATTCCGTAATGGGCTGCCATCAGGTCGAAGACAGTACAATACATCAGGTCAGTCCCATCTCTCTTCCTGACCGGTATTTTCCTTTCTATGAGATCAGGATGAGCCGTGGATTTGAAATGTTCATGCCTGTAGGTCTCGCCTCCGAAGTATGGGAAGGTGACGTCAATTATGCTGTCATGTCCGGTGGCAAAGGAGAGCAGGGGTTCGATCTCCCTGCCGGTAACAGTGTCTGTCATCTCGAGGTTCCACCTGCCGCTCTTGTCCCACCTTGATCCGATTGTGCCGTTGGGGATGACAAGCGAATCAGATTTCCTGTCGTAAAGGACCGGCTTCCATTCAGCATTGCTCTCACCTGAGAGGCTGCCTTTGAGGTCGGAGGCCCTCAACAGCTTGCCGGCCTGGTATCTGCCATTCTTCTTTTCAATTGTCACCAGGAAGGGGAGGTCTGTGTACCTGATGGCATAATCATGGAAATACGGGACCTCTTTTTCAATGTAAAACTCCTTGAGTATGACATGCCCCATTGCCATTCCCAGGGCGGCATCGGTCCCCTGTTTCGGCTTTACCCACAAATCTGCGAACTTGGCAGCATCGTTGTAGTCGGGCGATATGTTTATGACCTTGGTACCCTTGTACCGGACCTGAGTATAAAACGGCGAATCGGGTGTGCGAGTCAGGGGAACGTTTGAGCCCCAGAGCATCAGGAAGGATGAGTTGTACCAGTCGGCGCTCTCAGGCACATCCGTCTGTTCACCCCATGTCTGGGGTGATGCAGGCGGAAGGTCGCAATAAAAGTCATAGAAGCTGAGCACTGCTCCGCCTAGCAGGCTCAGGTACCTCGCCCCTGAGGCGTATGACACCATTGACATTGCAGGGATGGGTGTGAATCCTGCGATCCTGTCAGGTCCGTATCTCTTTATGGTGCTTACATTTGCAGCAGCGATTATCTCATTCACCTCGTCCCAGGATGAGCGCACCATTCCTCCCAGTCCGCGTTTCGACTTATAACTGCTGGAGATGTCCGTGTCGGATGTAATCCTCTCCCAGGCTTTTACCGGGTCCTGCAGCTCCTCCTTTGCTTTGCGGTATTCCCTTACAAGCGCCCCGCGTATCATCGGGTATTTGATCCTGTTGGCGCTGTAGAGATACCATGAGTAACTGGCACCCCTTGGGCAACCGCGTGGCTCGTGGTTGGGCAGGTCAGGCCGTGTCTCGGGATAATCGGTCTGCTGTATCTCCCATGTCACCAGGCCATTTTTCACAAATACCTTCCATGAGCATGAGCCTGTGCAGTTGACTCCGTGTGTGGAACGCACCACTTTGTCATACTGCCACCTGTGGCGGTAGAAGCCTTCCCACCCGCGCTTCTCATCGGTTGTGACGATATGGTTGTCTGGACTTTTTTCAGCGGTATTGCTGAAGTAAATGAGTTTGTTAAGCAGACTCATGGTTGTAATTTAATTAGGTGCCTGATTATAATTGCAATATGTTCAGTGTTTTTTTGTCTTACCCCGGAGCAGCATCCGAATAATGATCAGGTCTGCGGCAGCCAGGACAACGAAGACGAGGAATCCCCTTGCATATCCTGCCTCACCGTATCTGCCTGCTATTGCTCCCATAACCGGAGGAATAGCGAAGCCGCCGAAGGCTCCAAGTCCGCCAATCCAGCCTGCCGCACCGCCAATTGCTCCCGGGACATAAGACGGGACCAGCTTGAAGATGGCGGCGTTGGCCATCCCCATGGATGCAGCTAGTGCAATGATTACAAGTATGCTTGCCGTCACCCCGGAAGACCATGAGAGGAGTACGGCTGCAACAAGAATGACGCTCATGGCACCAAGAGCTACTTTCTCTCCTCCCAGCTTGTCTGCAACCTTGCCGCCATAGACCCGGACAAGCGAAGCAATTATAGAGAATGTAGCTGTAAACATTCCGGCCCTGAGGGTGCTGAAGCCCTGGTAC
>CAZHAI010000012.1:0-17578 GCA_964530645.1 uncultured Rikenella sp.
CACAATCAGCTCAAGGGATTCGATATTCTTTTTTACAGTTACATTGACCCTTTTGCCACGTGGTGTGAATTTCAGTGCGTTTGTCAGGAGATTGAAAGTGATCTTCTCCACTTTATCAGGGTCAGCCCAGACCTTTTCACCTCCGGAGAGGTCATCAATAACCAGTCTTATTCCTTTGTCCTCAGCCACCTTGCGGAAGTCAGTGCAGATCCCCGTAATGAACGGCCCGAGAGAAAACTCTTCGATCCTCAGTTTCATCTTTTTGTTCTGCACCTTCCTGAAATCGAGTATCTGGTTTACAAGCCTCAGCATCCTCTGGGTGTTATTCTGCACCAGCGTGAGCTGATCCTTTACCTCCGGATCGAGGCGGTTGTTCTGCAGGATATTTGTGACCGGAGATGAAATCAGTGTCAGCGGAGTACGCAGCTCATGAGAGATGTCCGTAAAAAACTTCAGTTTCAGGTTGGTTATGAGCTGTTCCACCTCGACCTTATGGCGAAGCTTGTACATTGTGAATATTACATAGATTGCCAGTGCTATCAGCCCCAGGCTGACTGCCGCGATCAGGATCTTTGCCAGGAGGGTTTGCCAGAAGGAGGGTTTAACAATCACCTTTATTGTGCGGTTGTTGTCAACCCATATACCGTCGGAGTTGGTCGACCTGACACTGAACAGATACTCCCCGGGGTCGAGGTTGGTGTAGGAGGCAATCCGCTGCCCCCGTTCTATTATCCAGTCCGGATCCACCCCTTCAAGCCTTCTGGCATACTGGATGTTCCCGGGATTCCTGTAATCGAGGGCGGCATATTCAATGGACAGGCTCTTCTGGTTGTGCGTCAGCTCCATCGATGTCAGGCCGGAGTCACTCTCAGGAGATACCGGTGATCCCCCGGCTGTGTGAAAGTCCGCCCCTTCAACAGAGAGACGCGTAAAGAGTATGGGAGGTATAAAGTTCACCTTCCTTACCTGTGTCGGATTAAAACAGTAGATGCCGTTGTCAAATCCGAACATGATCTCATTGTCACTTGTTCTCATGCCGGTGGCCTCTGAGAAATATCTCTTCTCAACACCGCTCTGTTCGTTGTAAATCTCAAACGATTCACTCTGCCTGCTGAACTTCAGTATCCCCCTTTCACTGCTGAGCCACAGATTGCCGTGGAGGTCATCAACAATGCTCAGTATCACATCGTCCGGCGCCCCCGTCCTTACTGTATAGGATTTGAATCCGGGGTTCTCTGCGTCTCCGATGACTCTGTTCAGGCCTCCCCCGAACGTGGCGACGAAGATTTCGTTTTCAGGTGAGCAATAGATATAGTGGACATCGTTGTTTGCCAGGCTGGTTTCGACCTTTGGGTCAAAAAAGAAGGTCCTGAACTTCGCATCTTCGGGCTCCCCGAAATTCCTGCTGAATATCACCAGGCCGCTTGTGGTGCCTACCCATATCTTTCCGTTATTATCAGACGTGATGTATCTTACCCGCTTGTGGTTTGAGTAGGGGTAGTTGCGAAGCCTGTTGAAGGAGTTGATGAATATTGTTCTGCCGTTCTCCGAGGAGATGTAGTTAAGACCACCGTTGAAGGTTCCCACCCAGATACGGCCATCGGGATCTTCATGGACGGAATAGACGTTGTCATGGCTGAGGCTCATAGGATCGGCATCATCGTGCCTGAACCCGGTGATCCGGTAGCAGCACGGGGAGCTGGTTCCGATCGGCTCCAGCCTGAAGAGACCCCTTCCCTTCGAGCCCATCCAGATGTTGCCTCTGCTGTCCTGGGTGATCACATAGACAAGCGCACTGAATGCCTCTCCACTGCTGAATGTGCCGTTATCCCTGAGGTATCCCACCATGTTTCGTGCGGGGTCAAAGAGATATACACGGCCGTCACGCGTTGCGGCCCAGAGGTATTTGTTGTTATCCTCGAAGATAGCCCTGACCTCGTTTTCCGAGTGTGAGGCTGTCACCGGTTTTGGGCTTATCACCCTGAAGAGGCTGGGGAAAAAGGATATTTTCTCTATCCCGCGGGTGATTGTGCACATCCACAGGTTACCCTGGCGGTCAGAGATAGCTGAGTGTATGAGGTTAGGGAATCGCCTGTCACTGCTTCCGGGTTCATTATAGAAGTACTCGAGGCGACGTTCAACCCTGTTGTAACGAGAGAAACCCCCTCCGCGGGGATAAATCCAGAGGATGTCATTGACATCTTCAAAGATGACGAAGCTGGGGAGGAGCACATTGGGGTTTGTCTTGTCCACATTCATCCGGAAGTGCTTTACTGTTCCGCCGAAAGGGTCATAGTGGATCACGCCGTCAGCCTGCGATTCGATCCAGGCCTCACCGTAGCGGTCTGCATACACCGAAGCCATTCTGTTTGTGGGCATTACCGGGTAACGGGAGGTGTCAAACTGCTTTCTTTCCCCGGTGACCGGAGAATAAACAAAGAAGCCGTTGTCCGAGGTGAGGATGATCAATTCGCGCGGGTTGAGAGGTTTTATACTGATTATGTCAGAGCTGACACCCATGCGGATCTCTTCAGTCATCTCTCCACCGGCATCAGTAACTATAATTGTGCCGTTTCCCGTTCCAAACCATATCCTGTCACCTGCCTCGTGCAGGCAGAAGAAAGCCCCTGCGGTGCCGGCCGGGTTTTGTCGGGCAAGGACCTGCCGGGGCGCGCTGTCATCCTTGCTTTTGCTGAAAAGGCCTGTATCCGTCAGGATCCAGACTGTGCCGCGTAAGTCCCTGCTGATCAGATTGATTGAATTGACAGGTTCCCCGCCGGTTCGGCATTCAAACCGCTGCATTTCATAGGCTGAGGCTGCGGCCGAGGAGATGACTCTTGTGCAGGTGCCTGCCTCTGAGGAGAGCCATGTCTCGCTCCCGCTGAATGTGTAAATCTGGTTCACCGGTGAGTAATTGCCGGGACCGGAGGCACTGATCTCATTGAAGTTAATGAACTCTTCCGTGCGTGAGTTCATCCGGTAGACCTCGCCATCGTTGTTCATTATCCAGAGATAGCCGAGATCGTCCTCGGTAATCCTGTCCACCCTGTTGTTTGTAAGGCCGTAGCTTGAATTGAAGCCCGATTTATATACCTTGAAGTTATAGCCGTCAAACCGGTTGAGGCCGTCAAAAGTACCGAACCACATGAGCCCTTCGCGGTCCTGGTGCATTGTCAGCACAACTCCTTCAGAAAGACCGTCTTCAACTGAATAGTGGGTGAATGCGCTCTTGAACTGGCCGGTTGCCGTTCCCGACGTCACTGTCAGCAGCAGAAGCAGAAGAACTAACTTTCCGGCGATGGAGCGCATACCCTTTTTATTCGGTTTTTATATTCAGCGGAGACCGGAGTCTCTGTGAGAATTCATTGATATAACGAACCCAGGCGGCATCAGATTCAAATCCCCACTTGCTCCAGCCGGCACCCGTATAATAGGTGAGCGGTGTCCCGGGTTTGTACCATGTGACAATAAGAAGGTGATCGTCAGTCTCCTTTACTGCAGCAGCCTGTGATGTGAGCACGGTGCCGACATAAGTGATACCTCCCTCTCCTCCGTCAAGCCGATAGGATATTGCGTTCGTCTCTACTGGGAAGAGCAGGGGAGAGCCCTCCTCTCTTTTAACTATTCCCGCAGCCACGTTAAATTCGTTCTCAATCCCGTTATATTCCTCTATGACTCTGGTGAGCTGACTTCCGGCATCTAGCGAGATGGTGCGGGTCTCGGTCACCAATACATCGCGGACCATGAAGGGGGGATAGGTCAGACGGAATGATGTGCGGATCGGGCCGTTGTCGAGTCTCTCCCATGTTTCAAAGTTGATGGCCAGCCAGAGTGAATCGTCTGCAAATGGGGCCATGGCTCCGGCTCCCAGTGTGCGACCCACCTTGTAGCAGTCGCATCCTTCTCCGTTGTCGTCATGATAGCTGTTCTTCCCGGCGAGGTATTCAGCATACCATCTGTCGATCACAAGCTTATCCGTCCTCTTTATCCATACGTCAAGCCCATTGCTTGGTCCGTCCTTGGCGATCAGGGCAGGGCCATAGATGCGGAATGCTATGCGGTCATTTTCCCATGCATAGTCATCCATCCTTTCCGGCACGAACCGTCCGTATGCCTTTGCCTCATACTCAACCCCGGGAACGCCTTTCGCTATATAATAAACTGAGGTGGCTCCGGAATTTACATCGGCCTGGAAGATGAGTGACTTCGGTGCGGGCTCTCCGTCATAGATCAGCTGCGAGGGCACTTCGGTGCCCCTGCTGTCATTGACAACCAGCAATGTTGGATCTGTATCGCCCAGCTTGCCGGTGATGTCACCGATCGGGATCTCAACGGTCTCGGCTATCCTGTCAATTGGAAGCACATTTTCGATTGTAACCTTCACCCGGTCGTCGGCACAGCCGGCGAGGAGAAGGATTGCGATAAGCGTAAGGCAGAGATTTTTCATTGTATCAGTTGGTTCATTTGGGTTGTTTACCGATGTATGCAAGTATACCGCCGTCGACGTAGAGGATATGCCCGTTGACGAAGTCGGATGCTCCTGAAGCGAGGAATACTACCGGGCCCTGCAGGTCTTCCGGCGTTCCCCACCGTGCTGCCGGGGTGCGTCCAATAATGAACGAGTTGAAAGGGTGCCCCTCGGTGCGAAGTGGTGCAGTCTGAGGCGTGGCAATGTACCCCGGGCCGATGCCGTTCACCTGAATATTGAATTCCGCCCATTCGCATGCCAGGTTACGCGTGAGCATCTTCAGTCCGCCCTTCGCAGCAGCGTAGGCCGACACTGTCTCCCGACCCAGTTCACTCATCATTGAACAGATATTGATGATTTTACCGCCGCCCTTTTTAATCATGCCGGGAGCAACTGCCTTTGACATGATGAAGGGGCCTGTGAGGTCAATGTCAATCACCTCGCGGAACTCGGCTGCCTCCATCTCGAGGGCAGGAATTCGCTTGATTATACCTGCGTTGTTGATGAGGATGTCTATTATACCAACTTCCGTGGTGATCCTTTCAATATGCTCCTTTACGGCTTTCTCGTCAGTCACGTCGAAGAGATAGCCCCTGGCCTCAATGCCTTCATTCCTGTACTCCTCCATGGCGGTCGTCACCCTTTCCGGGTTCCTGTCGTTGAAGACGATTGTTGCACCTGCCTGAGCAAGGGCTTTTGCCATCGCCATGCCAATTCCGTACGAAGCACCGGTAACCAGAGCCACCTTACCGTCGAGTCTGAAAATATCCATATCCATATTCTTGCTTTTTTCAGGGTTGTGCGCTTTACCGCAGCTCAGTCTGTTTCAGAAAATCCTGGTCCCCGTAGTCGAGGTTTTCTCCTCCCATGCCCCAGATGAATGTATAGCTGGCTGTTGCCGTGGCAGCGTGAATAGACCATTGGGGAGATATCACCGCCTCGTTGTTCTTCATCCAGATATGTCTTGTTTCGGTTGGTTGTCCCATGAAATGGCAGACCACGCTTCCGTCGGGAACCTCGAAGTAGAAATAGACCTCCATACGGCGGCCGTGGGTATGGGGCGGCATAGTGTTCCATACGCTGCCGGGTCTGAGTTCGGTCATTCCCATCTGAAGCTGGCATGTCTCCAATACCTCTTTCACTATCATCTTGTTTATCACCCTGTGGTTGGCGGCTTCCATTGATCCCATCTCCGCCGTAATGCATTCATTCTTTGTTACCTTGCGGTCAGGGTAGTTGCGATGGGCCGGGGTGGAGTTGAAATAGAACAGAGCCGGGTTGGTGGCATCAGCACTTTCAAAGATGATTTCGCGGTCACCGCTTCCAAGGTACAAAGCCTCCTTGAAGCCAAGGTCAAATACGCTGTCGCCGGCGCGCACCCTTCCCATGCCTCCGACATTGAAAATTCCCATCTCACGCCGGTGAAGGAAGAATGATGCCTTTACCTCGTCGACGGGTTCCAGCTTCAGAGCTTCGCCAGCCGGTTTGGCTCCTCCGGCAATCATGCGGTCATAGAGGGTATATACCATCGTTACAGTATTGTCCAGGAAAAGGGATCCGGCCAGGTGTTCCCTGCGCAACCGTTCAGTATCCCAATGTTTTACGTCATCAGGATGGGCTGCATACCTCACCTCGATATTTGTTTTCATATTCTATAAGTTATAAGTTACAAAGTTGGCTTAAAATACAAAAAAATAGTGGATGAATCAGGTAAAATGGGTGGAGAAATTGGCATCAGATGGCACCGCTGATGCAGATATAAAGAGGCGGTTGTTAATTTTTATTTTGTAAAACATGACATAAGTAAGGTTTTTTGAAAGCTTATTGTTATTATTTTCACAGCAGGAATCTGAGACATACTTTCAGTAAAAGTAATAACTAAAACCAAACAGAAATGTATAACACCGGTGACATGGTGAAGGAGCTGGCAGACAAGTACGGGCGAAAGAGAGAGAGCCTTATGCCGATTCTTCAGGACATTGTAAAGAAGCATAACTATCTGACCGACGAGGCGATGGTGGAGGTGGCCACAGAGCTCGACATCTCGGCGGCGGAGGTTTACGGGACGGCTTCGTTCTATACCTTCCTTGACACGGAAGAGAGGGGTAAGAATGTGATAAGGGTTTGCAAGACAATCACATGCTCCATGAAGGGGAAGAATGATATTATCAGCACAATAGAGGAAATTCTGAAGATAAAGGTGGGTCAGACGACCCCTGACAAGATGTTCACTCTTCTCGAGACAAACTGTATCGGTTGGTGTCACAAGGCACCTGCAATGCTGGTCAATGACATGCCGTACACTGACCTCACGACCGAGACGGTGATAGATATTATTAAGGGTTACATGCGTAAATAAGAGAGGGAGGCACCATTATGAAAAGCAAAGGACTGACCAAAGTTGATCTGATATTTGAAAGTGTAGATTCCAGGGAGGTGCTGGTAAAAGCCTTCTCGATGACAAATGAGGAGATTATCAACCAGGTTCTGGAATCGGGCCTCAAGGGAAGGGGAGGTGCAGGATTTCCGACCGGGATGAAGTGGAAATTCACCGCTGCCGAAAAGGATCCTGATAAATATATAGTATGCAACGCTGATGAAGGTGAACCTGGTACATTCAAGGACCGTGAGATCCTTGACAGGGCAGCATATAAGGTTTACGGCGGTATGGCCATAGCCGGCAAGGCAATGGGGGCGAAGAAGGGCTTCATCTACCTGCGCGGCGAATACAGGTTCCTCCTGCCGCAGCTCTACCTGGAGCTGCATAAGTTCCACAAGATGATCGCTGAAATAGGGTATGACTTCAATATCGAGTACCGTATGGGCAGCGGCGCATACATCTGCGGAGAAGAGAGTGCTCTCTTCGAGTCTATTGAAGGATTCCGCGGTGAGCCGCGAAACAAACCGCCCTACCCGACCACCTCCGGTCTGTTCTCCAAGCCCACCTCGATAAATAACGTCGAAACGCTTGTGACCGCGATGATGATTATCGCAAAGGGCCCGCAGGAGTACGTTAAGCTGGGCACCAAGGACTCAAGAGGTTCAAAGGTGTTTTCTATCTCAGGTGACACACCAATCCCGGGTATCTTCGAGCTGGAGCTCGGGATGACGGTACAGGAGTTTGTGAATGAGTTCGGTGACGGCGACACCAAGGCCGTTCAGGTGGGAGGCGCATCGGGATTCTGCGTACCGCGCAAGAAGTTCGAAGATACTATAATCGGTTTCGAGGGAGTGCCCACAGGCGGTTCAATGAAACTGTTCAACAGTTCGCGCTCTATGTACAACGTGCTTCACAACTACCTTGACTTTTTTGCGGAAGAGTCTTGCGGACAGTGCACGCCATGCCGCGTCGGCTGCCAGCAGCTCCTCAAGGGTGTTGAAAAGGTAAAGAAGGGCGAATCAAAGTCGACTTACCTGAACGAACTTATAAAGCTGGCTGATACGATGAAAGTGGCCTCAAAATGCGGCCTCGGCCAGTCAGTTGGCAACGCCTTCAAATCGATAGTCGAGAATTTCAGGGAAGAGATAATTTACTAACACAAGCACAGAACAATATGGTAACTCTAAAGATAAATGAACAGGAAGTAAAGGTAGCGGAAGGAACCACAGTTCTCGATGCCGCCAAAAAACTGGGTGTAATCATTCCAACCCTGTGCAACCACCCTGACCTCTGCGTGGCAGGCAACTGTCGCGTCTGCGTCGTGGAGCAAAAGGGAGCACGTACCCTCATAGCCGCGTGTGCAATGCCCGTATCAGAAGGGATGGACATACACACCAACTCGCTAAAGGTCAGGAATGCGCGCAAGCATATAGTCGAACTGCTGCTATCCGAGCACAGGGCAGACTGCACAAAGTGCTACAAGAACCAGAAGTGTGAACTTCAGGCACTTGCAAACGAATACTCCTTCGGGGAGCATCTCTTCCTTGACCTGGTTGAGGATCATTCATATGCAATCGACAGGTCATCACCAGCCTTCATCAAGGACGACAGCAAGTGCATCAGGTGCCAGCGTTGTGTCCGCACATGTTCACAGCTGCAGTATGTATCAGCAATTGCAGTTGCAAACAAGGGCTCACATATGAAGATTTCTTCGTTCCACGACAGGCCGATGAGTCATGTGGTCTGCACCAACTGCGGCCAGTGTGTCAACCGCTGTCCGACGGGAGCACTCACTGAGAAGACATACATTGACCAGGTATGGGATGCAATCTATGATCCTGATAAACATGTGGTCGTACAGACAGCGCCGGCCGTAAGGGTGGCTCTTGGAGAAGACCTCGGCTACGACCCGGGTGAGCGTGTAACGGGCAAGATGGTTACTGCCCTCCGTCAGCTCGGGTTTGATTCAGTGCTTGACACAGACTTCACTGCAGACCTTACAATCATCGAAGAGGGAACGGAACTGCTCACCAGGCTGAAGAAGGTACTTGTTGAGAATGATCACAGCATGGCGCTGCCGATGTTCACCTCCTGTTCACCCGGATGGATCAAGTTCATTGAGCACAAATACCCGAAGATGCTTCCGAACCTTTCGACATGCAAATCACCTCAGCAGATGTTCGGAGCGCTGGCGAAGACATTCTATGCCCAGAAGCGTAAGATTGACCCTTCAAAGGTGGTTTCGGTATCGATTATGCCATGTACTGCGAAGAAGTATGAGGCTGACAGACCGGAGATGAGGTCAAGCGGATTCAAGGATATTGACTACGTTCTGACAACCCGTGAACTGGCAGTGATGATCAAGCAGGCGGGGATAGATTTCCGTACGCTGGAGCCGGGTCATTACGATTCAATAATGGGCAGTTCAACAGGTGCAGGTGTCATCTTCGGTGCAACCGGCGGTGTAATGGAGGCTGCACTGCGTACAGCCTATGAGATAGTGACAGGGAGGCCTGTCCCCTTCAAGAATTTGGAAATTTTGCCTGTGAGAGGCATGGATGGAGTCAAGGAGGCCACAATCAAAATTGAAGGAACAACAGAAGATTGGAGATTCCTCGAGGGTGCCGAACTGAAGGTTGCAATCGCCCACGGACTTGTCAATGCAAACAAGGTGGCAAAAGCAGTAAGTACGGGTAAGGCGAATTATCACTTTATCGAGATCATGGCCTGCCCGGGAGGATGTCTCGGAGGCGGTGGTCAGCCCATCCCCACAAACGCTGCCGTCAGGCAGAAGAGAATGGAGGCAATCTACTCGGAAGACATACACATGGATTTGAGGAAGTCACATGATAATCCCGAGGTTAAAGCCATTTACGAGGAGTTCCTGGGGACAGCCAACGGGCATAAGTCGCATGAGCTTCTGCACACGCATTACATAGCAAGGGAATCCTACTAAACTGATTTCCTTACAGGATTTGCGCAGAGACGTTGCACCCAACGTCTCTGCCTGTATTATAAGGCTGGCAGATGATTTCCTGTTTCTTAGCAGCAATTCTTTGCAGCGATTAAGAATTTTACCACCTTTAAGCTTTTGAAAAACTTGTCAATTCATAAAAGATGTGTTGCTCCAGTTGCGATCACAAATGTTTTCCTCAACGGGACAGGACTTCATGGGAAATAACCTAAAATACCGGCACTGAAATGCACAGGATTAACGACTTTCTTGTAATGCTCGACGGACATCTCGGAGGGCATCCCTGGTTCATGGTACTGCTTATCGGAACTGGTCTGTTCTTCACAATCTATCTGGGATTCCCGCAGTTCAGATATTTCAAGCATGCTATCAGGATTACCCGCGGCAAATATGATCACTCTCACGATGTCGGAGACACCTCGCACTTCCAGTCGCTTGCCACGGCCCTCTCAGGAACGGTGGGCACCGGCAACATTGCGGGCGTGGCACTTGCAATACACCTTGGCGGTCCGGCGGCACTTTTCTGGATGCTGATAACGGCGGCGATCGGGATGTGCACCAAGATGGTCGAAGTGTCACTTTCTCATAAGTACAGGGACATCCTCCCTGACGGATCGGTCTCAGGCGGCCCGATGTATTACATGAAAAAAAGGCTTAACATAACAACTTCCGGTGGAAGGGTGTTGAAGACCGGTGTCATTCTGGGAGCATTTTTCGCGGGAGCCACAATTCTCTGTTCATTTGGCACAGGCAGCCTGCCGCAGATAAACAGCATATCCAACTCTGTCTTTTCAACCTTCGGGATAAAGCATATAATAACCGGCGCCATCCTGGCGGTCCTTCTCGGGATGGTAATTATTGGCGGAATAAAGAGGATTGCAAAGGTCACCTCGGTCCTGGTTCCTTTTATGGCAATCCTTTACCTGATCGGTTCACTTCTGGTCATCTTCTCCCATCCCGGTAATATTATCCCCTCTTTTGTATCAATTTTTGCAGACGCCTTTACCGGTTCAGCTGCTGCCGGCGGCTTCCTGGGTGCCACCTTCGCCTTCGCCATGAACAGGGGGGTGAACAGAGGCCTCTTCTCAAATGAGTCGGGGCAGGGATCTGCGCCGATTGCACACTCTGCAGCACGTGCACCGGAGCCTGTTTCCGAGGGTATGGTAGCTCTGCTCGAGCCTTTTATTGACACAATTTGCATCTGCACCCTGACCGGCCTTGTCGTGCTTGCCTCTGGCGCCTGGAACACAAAAACTGACAATCAGTTTCAGGCGACTGACATGCAGATTCTTAGCGGTATTTACGATGACGGAAACAGCGCTGATGTGGAAAAACTCAGCAGCCACCTCAGGGGAGACCAGTTCCTGGATCTCTATAACGGTAAGCTGAAGGTAGAAAACGGTGAGATAACCACGGAAGGCATTTCGGTCATCCATGCAAGATCTCTGGCCGGAAATATCAGGTTCACGTCAGGCAAAGAACCCTTCTCGGGAGAGTTGGAGGTACTGGCCGGAAAGCTGCCGAATATGGCATCAATGACTGTTCGGGGCGAGTCGCTTATCCACAGCGCCCCCCTCACCACATTTGCCTTCAGCCGGAGCATACTCAAAGGATTCGGACCGTACATTGTGACATTCTCACTGCTTCTGTTTGCATTTTCCACTGCCATCTCCTGGTCATATTACGGAGACAGGGCGGTGACATACCTCTTCGGTCCGAAATACGTAATTTACTACAGGCTGGTGTTTGTGGCTGCATTCTTTATCGCCTCATTCACTGACACTACAATAATATGGTCACTGTCGTACGTTGCAATTGTCCTGATGGCAGTACCAAACCTTATAGGCATCCTGATCCTCAGGAAAGAGGTGAAGCAGAGCGTAAAGGATTATTGGCTTACGTTCGGGAAGCAATACCCTGATGAAAAGATCTCCCGCAAGATGCTCAAAAGATTTCGCGACTAGATGAGAGACCCGGGGGTTTTCACCGGGAATAGGTAACTTTAGCAGGTAATTTAATCAGGTCATGAAAAATCCATGTCGTTTTTTTGCGTTTACGGCAGCCATTCTGCTGGGGTTTAACTCCGGCGTATTTTCACAGGATAGTTGCACCGTGCTTATGAAGAACATTGGTGAGAAGTACGAGGGGGGATGCAGCAAGGGACTTGCCCACGGTCAGGGAGAGGCCCGGGGTGTTGATCATTACACGGGAACCTTCAAAAAGGGCCTCCCTCACGGTAAAGGCACATACACTTACGCTGACAAATCGGTTTATGAAGGAATGTGGTCAAAAGGACTCAGACACGGCAATGGCAGGTATACATTCACTTACGCAGGGTCTGATTCAATTCAGGAAGGACTCTGGACCAAAGACAAGTACATGGGCAAGAAAGTGACCGGTATGGGATACAAGGTCATCTCGATGAAAGCCGTGGAGCGCTACCGGGTATACAGGTACACTGACGGCCAGGAGATACGTGTCCTGCTGAAACCAATGACATCCGGAAGCCTCGATGTGACGAACCTCCAGATTACCGGTTCATCAGGGTATGAGACTGAATTTATGAATTCCCAGATGGAGTACAGAAACTGTGAGTTTCCCTTCAGGCTTCGCGTCACCTTCAATAAATGGAGCAAACTGAAGACTGTCAGGGTGGACACAGCCCTGGAGATTGAAATTACCCAGCCCGGAGTCTGGATAGTCGAGATCGGAGCCTGATTAATCCCTGTCCGGAACCGGAGGATAGAGATCCTCAACTTTCACGACATTATCGTTTTCAACGGTGACCTCAATCGCCACCTCATCTCCGCGGTTTCTGAAATAAAGAAGAAAGGCCAGGATAGGAGCCACCGGTGTAATCAGGGCGCTGGTAAGAGCGCTCAATCCTATGTACAAAGGGTTCCGCTGCATTTCCAGAATGGCAGTAGCTTCCTCAGGGTTTGCCAGAGAGCGGATGAATGTGCCGGTGAAAGGCAGCATAACAATGGCAGACATCAGCATTGCAACGACAATCAGTATAAGGATTATCACAACTACCCATCCCATATTGGGCCAGAGGTTTTTGTGCGTCAGCCTGAAGGAGCGTGATATAACCTCAAAAGGATTACGCGTCTCGATAAGGGTGACCGGCATTGCAAAGAAGATTACTGTGGCCATATAAAACATTGCGAAAAGCCCGGGAAGGACCAGCAGAACAATTCCTACCGAAGCGAGGACAACAGTCACAATGCCCAGGATTATCATTGCAGCTAAGTATGGCAGAACAGCCACGAGAGTTCTCTTCAGCATGGAAGAGATAAACCCGGCTTCTCCTGAAGGTTTTTCGAGTACCCAGGCATGAAGGAACACGCCGAATATCAAGGCTGCAGCCATTGTAAGGGCATACGGACCTGCCATTGACTTCATCATCTCAAGGACCGCTGCAGGATCGTTTGATACCGCCTGAAGGGATGCAAGGTCAATGCCTGCCATGAAAAGGTTGGTGATAAGGGCACTGACAAGTGAAATAAGAAAGAGTCCGATGAAATATTTCTTGTAGAAGGACCAAAGTTTGTTGAATGCACTGTCGATGTCAACAGCCCCGGCAAGAGGATGATTCTGAAAGTTGTTCATTGCGGTTAAGGTTTGAGATTAGAGTAAATTCAATGTAAAACTATAAAAAAATCAATTCAGTATCTCAAGCATCTCCTTCACGTCAAGATCGCCCAGGGGGTTATTGGCTTCGACGAATGTCCCGGCCAGCCTGGATTTTCTCTCCTGCAGCCGTTGTATCTTCTCCTCGATCGTGTTGCCTGATATGTAACGGTGAACGAATACTCTCTTGTCCTGACCAATCCTGTGAGCCCTGCTCAGTGCCTGTATCTCCGATGCCGGGTTCCACCACGGGTCGAGGATAAAGACATAGTCCGCCTCGGTCAGGTTCAGTCCCACACCACCGGCCTTGAGTGAGATCAGGAAGACCTTGATGTTTTTATCGTGTTTGAAGTTTCCGATCACTTTGCCGCGTTCCCTCGTTGCACCTGTAAGCATTGTGTATCCGATCTCCTTTCGTTCGAGCCATCCGGGGAAAAGCTCGAGGTGCTTGACGAAGGATGAAAATACAAGTATCCTGTGACCTTCAGAGACTACGCTCTCGATGTTATGTGTCACCGTTTCGAATTTGCCGGAGCCCCCTGAATAATCCTTGTCTGTCATGACAGGATGGTTGGCCAGTTGCCTGAGCCTCATCAGTCCCTGGAGCACAATGATGGCAGATTTCTCGATGCCGACTGACTCGATGTTTTCGAGGATTGAGTTTCTGACAGCCGACTTCTCACGTTCATATACTGCAGCCTGCTCATCAGACATGTCGCAGTGAATCACCTGCTCCGTAACGGGCGGCAGTTCACTGACAACCATCTCCTTTGTGCGTCTCATTATGAAAGGCTGAATTATCTTCCGGAGCCTGTTTTCCTTTTCCTCCTCGTTGTTCTTTTCTATCGGACGTGCAAACTCCCGTCTGAAGAAGGAAAGCGAGCCGAGCAGGCCGGGGTTGACAAAGTTGAGCTGTGTCCAGAGGTCGGTGAGCGAGTTCTCCACTGGTGTGCCGGTAAGTACAATCCTGTGGTTGGCCCTGAGGCGCATGACTGCCCGGTAGAGGTGAGAGGAGGGATTCTTGATGTGCTGGCTCTCGTCAAGCACAACATAGAAGAAGTTCAGCTGTGTGAAGATCTCTATGTCCTGCCTTACTGTGTGATAGCTTGAAATAATAATGTCATAACCCGTGAAATGTGAGGCAGATCTGTGCCTTGTCACCCCGTAATGAATAAGGGTTCTCATGGAGGGGCAGAACCGTTTTATCTCGTTATGCCAGTTATGACAGAGTGAAGCCGGTACTATTATGAGCGATGTTGCCGGTGGGGCAGTCTTACCGAAGAGGGTCATCTGTCTTGCCGGTGCCTCTTCACCGTCACCTGCCTGCGCCGGAGCAGATCCTCCCTGTGCCAGCATCTGTTCCCTGTTCCACAGAAGCAGGGCAAGGGTCTGCAGGGTCTTGCCCAGGCCCATGTCGTCAGCCAGGCATCCGCCGAGGTTGTTTGACTGCAGGAAATGAAGCCAGCTCATTCCTTCCAGCTGGTAAGGACGCAGTTCTGCGCGAAGTTCGCCGGGTGGCGAGAGCATCCGGAGCTGGTCTGGCATGACGAGTTTCTCAAGCCTGGCGCAGGTATCGCATTCATCGCCTGAAACGACCTCGCTCAGGATTCCGAAGTGCTGCTTATGGAGCAAAAGGTTTTCGTTGTTCTCCTTGCCCATTTCGAACAGGCCCCTGTAGCGGGCGAACCACTCTTCAGGAAGCAGTGCAACAGTGCCGTCGGGAAGTACATAATCACGCCTGCCTTCAAGGATGTTACGCCGGAACCTTGTAAAAGGTATTGTGAACTGACCAATCATCACAACAGCCTTCAGGTCAAACCAGTCGTTGATCACCTGGTGACTAATTTTTATCTCCACCGGATCAAGTGAATATGGCCGGTCAAGGCTTCCCGTGCGGACGATGAGTCCTGCCTGCTCAAGTCTCTTTCTGCTGAAAGAAACAGTTTCTATGAGGTCAAAGAGAGCATCATCATCATCTTCCCGTGACCCGGGCGCAATGAAGTTTATGCCGTCCTCGGTAAAGAGGCCTGCCTCATCGAGTGCCTCAAGGCAGCTCTTTTCCCATGCATGGTCACGTTCCTTCCTCAGAAAGCTGAAATTGCCGTTATCATTTCTGAATGCCGTGAAGTGGGCAGTTTCATCAGGGTGATAAATCTCCCTCCTGTCATAGCGAAACCTGAGTATGGCTGCCGGCATACCCGTGACTGTCCGCTCAACCGTCAGGAAGGCAGTTTTTACTGCATCGGCGCGTTCCATCGAGAATCCTGTGCCGGTGACTCTGTGACTGTTGGCCACCTGCAGCACAAACGTTGAAAAATACTTTTCTGCAGTTGCCTCCGGGATTGTGATTTTCTCCCTTGTCAGGAAGGGCTTAATCTTCGAGCCTTCGATCTCATCAATGAAGTGAATGTTGTATCCGGCCCTGATTACGCACGGTTTGTTCGAGAGCACCTCCACCTGGACTCCACGCAACTGGACAGGGCGGCCGGCAGACTCAATTATCAGACTGTAGCTGGTTGACTCCCGGGTGCGGTCGAACCTGAAAACCGGCTTTGCCTCAGCAGCGATCACAGTAAGCCTGTCCTCCGGGTGGAGCGAGGAGATCTTCGTCTTCTGAAGGAACACAGGCACCTCCTCATTAAGTGCTATCTTCAGGCACTGGCATATCCTCGATTCGATATAGGGCTTTATAAGCTCCTCAAAAACACTGTCGGTGACATTCTCAGTGAATTCCTTTACGCTTCGGTGCTTCGAGAAGAGCTTGTAAAGATTGCGGTCAGAGTATTCATTCACGAGCCTGACGGCCTCCCGTTCCTCGTTGTCAAGACCTGCAAGGGTGGTACTGTTTGGGAAAGGGGAGAGGGCCTCACCGATTGAGTAATAATCGCGGCCCGGCATCCTCTCGAGCATATAGGGCATACAGACTGATCCCCATGTCCGGTGATGAGTCAGGATAAGTGCAAAGAGTCTTTCACGCTCCTTGGGGAAGGGGGGCTGCATGGTCAGATAAAATAAACCTGCAATTTTGAAATTCCCCGGTTAATATCAAAGCGCCTGAAGCAAATAATTATTCATTAAAGGATTATTTATATCTTTCCATGCTTGAATAAAACCGGAGAATGCGATGAAAAGGGCACTTATAATCAGTTTCTTGTTGTGTATCACTCTTCTGGCGGCGTCACAGGAGACACCGCTCAATTCAGGCTGGAAGGCCAAAAGGGTGTCCGAGGTGAGTCTCGACGGATTTCAGCTGACGGCTGAGGACCCTGAGCTTGCAGGATGGATGAATGCCACCGTTCCCGGTACCGTGCTTACTACAATGGTTAAAAACGGCTTGTTTCCCGATCCGTGGTATCGATTGAATAACAATGAGATACCTGATGTGTATGAAGCCGGCAGGGATTATTACACTTTCTGGTATTTCACACGGTTCTCATCCGAAAGCCTGGATTCCACACGGCAGGTGTGGCTCAACTTCAGGGGGATAAATTACAGGGCAGAGATATATCTCAATGGAAAACTGATAAGTGACGGTGTGCATGAGGGCATGTTCCTCCGGAAGAAAATCAATGTCACCTCCATCCTGAACAACAAGGGGCCCAACAGGCTTGCAGTAAAGGTGGAACCTCCGCTGAATCCGGGTAACCCCAACGGAGGGCAGGGCGGCGACGGCACAATCGGACGGGATGTCACAATGCAGTTCACGGCAGGCTGGGACTGGATCGCGCCTGTCAGGGACAGGAACACCGGGATATGGGATGCTGTCACAATTGAAGTGACAGGTGACATAGACCTCAGGAACGGTTTTGCGCGTACCCGGGTGCCGGGGGAGCGTCTGCCCGGGGAACTGCAGGATCCCGCATTCGTAACCTTCTCTGCCGAGCTGGTTAATCCCACAGACAGGATTGTGGAGGGAGAGATTGCCGTGGCTTACATGGGTGCGACTGACAAGAAGAAGCTTAAGTTATTGCCTCATTCAACTTTTACATTCACCTTCCCGGAGAAGAAGCAGACTGATCCCAGAATCTGGTGGCCCAACGGCATTGGACAACCTGCAATTTATCCGGCGGTGATTACCTTCCATGACAAAAAGGGCAACACGCTAGACCGGGAGGATCTGTCG
>CAZHAI010000013.1:0-17576 GCA_964530645.1 uncultured Rikenella sp.
GCAGAGAGCAGGTAAAGTCAAAAGGGAACCGACGTGAAAATAGAGATAATCACACCTGACAAAAGCATTTACTCCGGCGATGTCCGCTCGGTGCGTGTGCCCGGAAGGAAGGGCTCGTTCCAGGTCCTGAAGGACCATGCTCCCATTATCTCCACACTTGATGCCGGCCCGGTTGTAATCGCTGATGAACAGGGTGCAGAGGTGAGGTTTGAGATCACCGGCGGCGTTATCGAGGTGAAGAAGAACAGGATCATCCTGCTTGCCGATTCCGTGACCCAAAGCTGAGGGTGATGGACAGCGACGAATTCAGGAGACAGGGCCATGCAATCGTCGAGTGGATAGCCCGTTACTTTAAAAATGTCGGGCAGTACCCGGTCAAATCAAGGGTCAGTCCCGGTGAAATAAAAAATGCCCTGCCTGAGTTGCCTCCGTCGGGCAGCGAATCCTTTGACCTTTTCCTGAAGGATTTTGATGAGATAATCATGCCGGGCATAACACACTGGCAGAGTCCTGATTTCTTTGCCTATTTCCCTGCAAACAGCAGTCCCCCGTCCGTTCTTGCCGAGATGCTCACCTCGGCCCTCGGGGCCCAGTGTATGTTGTGGGAGACCTCCCCGGCTGCTGCAGAGCTCGAGGAAAGGATGATGGAATGGCTGCGGGTGATGACCGGTCTTCCCGAAGAGTTCGAAGGGGTAATTCAGGACAGCGCCTCGTCAGCAACTCTGGCCGCGCTGATCACAGCCCGCGAAAGAACAACAGGGTTCCGTTCCAACAGCGAAGGCCTTCGTGTTGCGGGAAAACTTCGTATTTATGTTTCAACCCAGACACACTCGTCCGTGGAAAAAGGGGCAGGAGTGGCAGGATTTGGCCGCGACAACCTGGTGAGGGTGTCGGTCGGGAAAGACTTTTCAATGGATCCTGAGGCCCTGGAGGGGGCAATAGAGGCAGATATTGCAGCAGGGTACATCCCGTGTTGTACGGTTGCCACAATCGGTACCACCGGAACCACCGCAGTTGATCCGCTAAGAGCTGTTGGTGAAATTTGCCGCAGGCACGGGATCTGGCTGCATGTCGACGCCGCGCTGGGAGGAACTGCATTGCTCCTTCCTGAGATGCGGTGGATGTCTGACGGAATCGAATATGCCGACTCGTTTGTCTTCAACCCGCACAAGTGGATGTTCACCAACTTCGACTGCTCCGCATACTTTGTCCGTGATGCTGCATCACTCATACGGACCTTCGAGATCCTGCCAGAGTACCTTAAGACTCGCACACGGGGGCAGGTGAATGATTACCGCGACTGGGGCATACCGCTTGGCAGGCGTTTCAGGGCGCTGAAGCTCTGGGCAGTGATCCGCTCCTACGGCGTGGAGGGGCTGCAGACAAAAATACGTGAGCATCTCAGGCTGGCAAAGATGCTGGAGGGGATGATCAGGTCAGAGAAGGACTTTGAACTGATGGCGCCGGTGCCGCTTAACACTGTATGCTTCCGGTATAAACCGCAGGGCATTGATGACAATGCAGCAGACAGGCTCAATGAAAAGATCAACCACGCCCTCAATGACAGCGGAAAGATCTATCTTACCCATACGAAGGTGAACGGAAGGTATGTGTTGCGCATGGTCACTGCACAGACAAATGTAGCTGAACACCATGTGATTCAGGCATGGGAGCTGATAAAGGAATACGCCCTAGCGCTCTCTTCCCAGGACAGTGCCGTAGATATTGACTGAGAAAGTTCCGTTTACAAAGTACCTGTTTTCACCGGGGATATATCCGGCTCTGACACCTGCACTCATCTCAAACGGAAACCTGAACAGGTAAAAATCAGCCAGCAGTTCTGATCCCGCTGAGGAGAACATTTCCGCTCCGGCGGTATAGCTGCGGTTGTCGTAGTCATTAATACCCTCACCTTTGGAGTAATCATAGAAGAGTGATCCCCTTATCCTCTTGACATAGAGAAGGCTACCCACCGCCAGGTCAGGATATAATAGCGGCAGGGTGTAATCTGCCGAGAATGAGAAAAGCTTCTCCGCTATCAGGTTGTCCTTGTAACCCCTGGGCCAGGGGATTGAGTTACGGTAGATGAGTTTCCGTGCAGGGGACTGGTTCTCCCATCCTGACCTGAGGACGAGACTGTGATTCGGGAACACCCCCGGGAAAAACAGGGTTGCCCGGGCATAACTCCTGTTGCTGTACAGGCTGGCGTCCCACGGTGTCGAAGTAAGCCTGACATCAAGTACCTGTCCCCACCTGGGATTGATGTCACGGTAAGCTGTACGGAAGGTGTTTGAGAAATAGAGTCTGCCGGTAAGGCTGATTACATCCCTGTCATACCGGTTCTCATCCGGTATAAAGGTTATCCTGTTCCGGTAGCCCACATAAAGAGCAGGCATCAGCATCTGCCTGAATTTGCCGTGTGCGAACCAGAGCTGGTCATAGACGCTGACGTTGAACTGCAGGTCGCGGCCGGTATCAGCCGGCAGGGAACCTCCGCTGGTGTCAATGCTTACAACCTGATCTCCTCCCCAGCTCACATCTGCGTCAATCACCGGATGCCATCCCTTCCAGCTGATGCCGGTCCGGATGTAATGATTGCCGTCAGCGTATTCATATCCGGCTGTGGTTATGAGTGTGCTCAGGTGGTTCTGTGACAAGAGCGTTATCCCCGGGCTGATGGCGGTAGGATCGCTCGTCAGCTCGTCAATGTCGGCATAGAAGGGGAACCAGCTGTGGAAATTGAAAAGGTGGGCCGTCTTTCTGTACCTCTCAGGTTCAGGTAATAAAGGCAGTTGCTTCTCACTGTCTGTCACTTCCGGCATGGGCGCTATCGCGGGAATTATAGCGTGTCCTGTCAGGTCTGCCTTACCGGTTGTGGCTGATCCCTTCTCAGCGGCGATGATGAAACCTCCTGCCGTGTAGTCCGAGAAGAGAAGTTCCCCGTCGCTGACCGAAAAACCCGATATCCCGAAACGTGAACCGGTGATCCGCTCTGCCTTGCCATCTCCGGCGATGCGGTAAATGTTGTCAGATCCGTCGCCCTGCGCCAGGAAGAAAAGTGTGTCATTGCAGATTTCGGCCTGGATTATGTCTCTGATGCTCTCCTCCAGGTGCACTATCCATCTCTTTCCGGTAGGGATGTAAGTACGGATCCCCTCTCCCTTCTCACTCAGTGTGACAACGGTCACTTCGCTGCCGTCAGATGACCATGCAGGGCGCTGCAGGATGAGGCTGTCAGGCGGAAAAACATTCATCAGTACTTCACCGGTGTGCGCGTCAAGCAGGACAAGCGAACAGCGCATGTCAGCCGTTGTTGACACGGCCGCGACTGTTTTCCCGTCAGGAGAGAGGTCGGGAGCTGTGTAACGGCTGCGGAAAGTAAGCTGTGTAACCGGTCCGCCGGGGAGGTCAAGTCTCTTGATTACCGAGTAGTCACGGTTGTCCCACCTTGGATCAGGGTGTTGCTCCGCCCATACTAAAGTGTTGCCTGAAAAGGAAAAAATATAGGGATAGACATATCCGGTGGTGGTCAGGTTCATCTCTTTGCCTGAAACAGGATCGGTTATTACGAACCGTGATGGATCGGACAGGGATGTTCTGAGTGATACGATCCTTCCGTCATCAAGCCTGTGAGGTGTGAAATGGCTGACATAATCCCTTTTTTTGCTGATGCCAAGCGGTTTGTAATCCCGTGTTCCTTCAGGCATATTCACGTCCCACATCTTTTCAAGTGAAGCAAAAGTGGAGTCGTAAAGACGTTTCTTGGTGAGACCGGTGGCGCGTCGAAGTCCTGCATTGACTGGGTTGAGGTGCCATCCGGGTGAGATTTTTGATGTAAGTGTATTCCAGGCGCCGGGATCATTGTTACGCAGCTGGTTCATCATCAGGTACCCGAAGACATAATGATCAGGGGTGAAATTCCTGTAAGATCCGGAGAGCATTTTGTCATATCCGTACACTCCTCCGGGTCCTGCTGCCAGAGCCCTGGCTCCGCGGATGAATGTATTGCTTCGTCCTCTGCCGGAGAGCCCGGTTGCCGTTTCTGCATAGACCGCATCGCCCTCGAAGGCCCAGTTTGGCACTTCCACCGCCGCAAGACCCACAGCCTGTTCACCGATTATATATTTCAGCGCCTTCCCGAGGCCTTTGCCGTTGAGCGAGCCGAGCTGAAGAACGTGTGCCGTCTCGTGCACTGTGAGCTGCAGTGCCGGATGCATCGGCAGGTTGTCCTGGCCGGGAAGGGGGTAGAGCTCCATCCTCCTGGGCGCCCAGCTGACATAGCCGTTGGACTGCATTGAGTGATTGTGAATTATCACCGGGATATTCGTACGGACACCGGGATAGAGAACAGACAGCTTCTCATATGACTCCTCCAGAAGCCTTGCATAGCGCCCTGCCTCCGTACCGAAATCGTCCGGGAAGATAACACGGAAATGAGGGGTTCGTATCTGCAGCCACCTGAGTGAAGCCGGATCCTGCCCTGTGTCATAATACTGAGCTCCTGCCCTGGCAATGGTAAGCAGGCTCATTATGAGCAGAATGACTACTTTTTTCATCAGGGGCTGTTTGCTCAAAAATACCAAAATTGGCCGATATCTACGGGCGCACGCCAAAATCTTATTATTTTCGTGCGGTATTAATCAGGAACGGAAATAATACGGTTATGATAAAGAAATTCAGGCTTTGGGAAAACATTCTCGGCTGGGCGGTATTTGCCGTTGCGGCAATCACCTATCTGATGACCCTTGAGCCGACCATGAGCCTGTGGGACTGCAGTGAGTTCATTGCATCGGCATGGAAACTTGAGGTCGGGCACCCTCCCGGGGCACCCTTCTTCATGCTCCTCGGAAGGTTTTTCTCCTTTTTTGCCGGGGGCGATGCGTCAAAGGTGGCAATGATGATCAACGCCATGTCAGGCCTGTTCAGCGCGCTTACTATCCTCTTCCTGTTCTGGACAGTCACCCACCTTGCAAGGAGAATTTTCCTGAGGCAGGAGTCTGACTACACAGCCGGAAGAATCATGGCCGTTCTCGGTGCCGGAGTAACCGGTGCACTGGCATATGCCTTCTCTGACACCTTCTGGTTCTCCGCCGTGGAGGGAGAGGTGTATGCAACCTCGTCACTCTTCACTGCCGTGGTCTTCTGGGCCATGCTGAGATGGGAGGATGTGGCTGATGAACCGCATGCCGACAGGTGGATCATACTGATCGCATTCATGATGGGACTCTCAATCGGTGTGCACCTGCTGAACCTGCTGGCAATACCTGCAATTGTTTTTATCTGGTATTTCAAAAAGTATGACTTCTCTTGGAAGGGGCTGGTTCTGTCAACTGCTGTTTCGGTGCTTCTGATTGTGCTCGTGATGTATGGAATCATCCCAGGGATTGTGAGGGTGACATCGGCATTTGAACTCTTCTTTGTCAACAGCCTCGGCATGCCGTTTAACAGTGGCATGTATATTCATCTGCTGCTGTTCCTTGCTGCACTGATTCTTACTGTCTGGTACTCCTTCACTCACACTGACGGCAGGAGGGGATTCATTCTTGCAGCCGTAACAATGCTTCTCTCAGGGATATGGCTGCTTACCGGTTCTCTTCTGCTCAACATCGTGTTCCTTGGCGCAGTGATCTACGGGACATGGTATCTCTCCACCCGCAGGAGAGATGTTCTCAATACTATCATGACCGCACTTATGGTCATCGTAATAGGCTACTCAAGCTTCGCCGTCATCGTTATCAGGTCCACGGCCAATCCGCCTATGAATGAGAACAACCCGTCAAATCCCTTCGCCCTTCTCTATTACCTTAACCGGGAGCAGTACGGTCAGCGTCCCCTCTTCCACGGCCCGTATTACAACGCACCGGTGACTGATTACGTCAAGGGGAAGCCCACCTATAATCCCTCTGACGGTAAGTACATAATTACGAACCGCCAGACCAACCGTGAGTATGATGAGCGGTTCATGACAATCTTCCCCAGGATGTGGAGCGACTCCCCGGACCATATCAGGGAGTATGAAAAGTATGTCGGCACGAAGGGCAAGCCGGTTCAGGTCAAGGATCCGCAGACCGGGGAGGCTACCACCTTACGTGTGCCTACATTCGGGCAGAACCTGAGCTTTATGTTCCAGTACCAGCTGGGATTCATGTATTTGCGTTACTTCATGTGGAACTTCAGCGGCAGGCAGAATGACATCCAGAGTACAGGAGGACCGGTCAACGGCAACTGGATCACGGGGATTGAGTTCCTCGATGCACCGCGAACGGGGTCCCTGAAGGGTATGCCGGATGATATGAAGAATTCACCTTCGCGGAATAAGTATTTCCTCCTCCCGCTGCTGCTCGGGCTTGTCGGGTTCCTGTGGCATTTCAACCGCGATATACGTAACTGGTGGATTGTTTTACTGCTGTTCGTGATGACGGGCCTCGCCATTGTAATCTATCTCAACCAGTATCCGAACCAGCCCAGGGAGCGCGACTATGCATATGCTGCCTCATTCTATGCCTTCACAATCTGGATAGGCCTCGGGGTGCTTGCTCTTTTCGAGCTGCTCCGGAAAATCACGGGAGAAGCGCCGGCTGCAGTTGTGGCCTCGGTGCTGACCTTTGCCGCCGTGCCGGCGCTGATGGCATCAGAGAACTGGGATGACCATGACCGCTCCGGGAGATACCTGGCAAGGGATGTCGCCTTCAATTATCTTAACTCATGTGCTCCCAACGCAATTATTTTCACCGGCGGAGACAATGACACCTTCCCGCTCTGGTATGCACAGGAGGTGGAAGGGGTACGTACTGACGTCAGGGTAAGTAACCTGATGCTCCTGAACACCGACTGGTACATTGACCAGATGAAATACAAGGCATATACGTCGGACCCGCTGCCCGTCAGCCTGCCGAAAGAGCTCTACTATGACGGGGTGAATAACCAGGTGGCCGTATTTGAACGTGTGAAGGAGCCTGCGACTGCAAAGGAGGTGATGAAGTTCATCACAAGCGGAAGCGAGGTCTCAAAACTGTCAATCTACGGAGAGGATCTCTGGTATATACCCACGCGCACAGTACGCATCCCTGTTGATTCCGCGAAGGTGCTGGCCAACGGTACTGTCAGGCCTGAAGATGCAGATAAGATTGTGCCTTATATCGACATAACCCTTAAGGGTTCATGGATCATGAAAAACCAGCTGCTCGTTCTCGACATCCTGGCACATAATGACTGGGACCGGCCGATATATTTTGTCGCCGGCCAGCATGATGACGCACTGGGTCTCGAGGAGTACTTCCGGCTTGAGGGCCTGGCATACAGGCTTGTTCCGGTTAGGGGAGTGAACAAGAGCTGGTTTGAGTATGGCAGCATAGATTCGGATATACTCTATGAGAATATGATGAACAGGTTCACCTGGACCGGGTCATCAGATCCGGATGTCTACATAGATTACTATCATAACCGCACCCTCACTGTTGTACGGGCACGCCTCAACTATGCAAAGCTTGCAAAACAGCTTGCAGCTGAGGGTGATACGACAAGAGCCGCGCAGGTCATCAACAGGTGTCTTGAACTGTTCCCGGTCGAAAAGATGGGCTATGACTTCTACTTCAGTGACATCATCTCGGCATGTTATGCTGCCGGGGAGAGGAACAAGGCGAAGGAGCTTTCATCAGAATTCTCTGATTACTATTATGAACGGGCAGGTTACCTTCTCAGTCAGAAGCCGTCTGTGGCGCTCTATGCCGAAGCTGAGATCGCCAACGGCCTGCAGATGATGTTGCAGGCAATGCGCCTCAGTTTTGACAACGGTGAAACAGCCCTTGCAGAGGAGATAAATGTGAAATACAACGAGCTCTATTCAAGGTACGGGGCAACATATCAATAAGGAGATGAGGCAATAGGCAGAAGGCAGTAGGCAATAGTGAAAAATTGGCTGCTGGCATAAAAGTATGACATGCAACAAACCTTAGCCGGAAATCAAAAATATCTGTCGGTTACTGAAGACGATTGTTTGGCTGACACTACTGCCTATTGCCTATTGCCTGCTGCCTGACTGGATCAGTCGTACATCTGGTACGCCGGCCTGGGAGCCAGGTACTTTTCAATAATCATGTGGATCTTGTCCGGAAAGATTGGCTTGAGGTTATACTCGGTACATCCGGCGATATATGCCTCATTCTTTGTTTGTTCCGAAAAATAGGCAGTGATGAGTATCACCGGCGCGCTCCGGTTTACCTGGCGGAAAGCCCGGGTGCATTCAATGCCGTTTACAAGAGGAACGAGAAAATCCATGAAGACAAGGTCGAAGTGCGCCCTGCCAACTGTGATGGCATCGACAAACTCTTTTCCGTTGCGATAGACAGATACCTCTGCGCCGGTCTCCCTGAGAAGGGTCTCGTAATACTTCAGTGATGCAGCATCGTCCTCAACGATTGCTATCCGTTTGCCTGTTATGTTAAGCATTTCTATAAAGTGAACCCGGGGTTAATGATCCGAACTCAGTGTAAAGATATCCGGCGAGGAATAACAAGATTAAGCAATTCCGCCTTGAATGTCAACTTTAGTAACAACTTATTAACAACAACTTTTTAACAGGATAATATAATGAGGTTAACATTCAGACATTCAACCTGAAAGATGTCTCAGCGACACTCCCAGTAGGTGGTAACACCTCCGTTTGTAGTGGGGGCGATGCTCTTGATGTCTATCAGGTCCTGACCGCAGTACTCAGCCTCGGTGCCCCAGGCAATCGGATGTTCGTTTTCATACGATACTGTCTGGCAGATCTGGCATCCGTCACCCAGAAGCTCGCATGAGTTGAAGAGGCAGGTTATCAGACACAGGGAAATGGCATACAGTAGCTTTCTCATTGGTGGCATTTATGAAATAACGGCAAAGGTAAACAAATAGTATTGCTGTTGAAGTGCAGCATTTTTCATAAATTGGAGTCATTATTACGAAAAGCAGAAAACCTAAATCATTATACAAATGGAAGAGAATGCCACATCACCTACATTGGTGACCGTTGAAGAGAACAGGATGAAGAAGCATGTAAACATTGCCGCCATCCTCCAGATAGTATTCGGCTCGATTCTGGCGCTGGCCGCACTTATAATTGCACTCGCATTCGGATTTGTGGATCAGTTTGTTGATGATCCTACAGCCCTGAAAGTGCTCGCTATTGTAGGTACACCCCTGGTGATTATGTTCCTGCTCTTCGGAGGTGCCATGATTGCCGGCGGTGTGGGACTCCTCTACTGCAAGCCATGGGCCAGGATCCTGACCCTTATACTGGCTGCCATGGGGCTGTTAAACGTCCCGTTCGGTACCCTCAAGGGAGTCTATATCATCTGGGTGCTTGTTCAGTCCGAGACCGTATCCCTCTTTGAAAAGGGCTGCCCGAACGGTAAGGTGACCGTCTGAGTCATCAACTCACCCTCCGGGCGGACAAAATGATTATTTTTGTCGTCTAACCATCAATGTAATGGCAGACGACAAGAAGATCATTTTTTCAATGTTCAGGGTAAACAAGAGCTACCCTCCGCACAAACAGGTTATAAAAGACATCTCCCTTTCATTCTTCCTGGGGGCCAAGATCGGCATTATCGGTCTTAACGGCTCCGGGAAATCGACACTGTTGAGGATCATTGCAGGCCTTGAGAAGGAGTATCAGGGAGAGGTTGTCTTTTCACCCGGGTATACAGTAGGGCATCTTCCACAGGACCCGTTGCTTGATGACCGCCGCACCGTCCGTGAGATTGTTGAAGAGGGAGCTGCCGAGGTGGTTGCGGTCCTGAAGGAGTATGAAGAGATAAATCTTCGTTTCGGAGAGCCCGAGGTCTATGAGAATCCTGATGTTATGGAGAAGCTTATGGCCCGCCAGGCTGTACTGCAGGAGAAGATAGAGGCCCTCGACGGCTGGAACCTCGAGTACAGGCTCGAACGTGCCATGGATGCGCTTAACTGCCCTGATGCTTCAACCCCTGTAAATATACTCTCGGGGGGCGAACGACGACGAGTGGCACTCTGCCGCCTTCTGCTGCTGGAGCCCGATGTGCTGCTCCTTGACGAGCCCACCAACCACCTCGATGCCGAGAGCGTTCAATGGCTTGAGACACACCTCAGGCAATACAAGGGGACAGTCATCTGCATCACACACGACAGGTATTTTCTTGACAATGTGGCCGGATGGATACTGGAGCTTGACCGCGGTGAAGGGATTCCCTGGAAGGGAAACTACTCCTCATGGCTGGAGCAGAAGGCCAAAAGGCTTGAGATGGAGGAGAAGGGCAGCGTCAGGCGCCGCAAGACACTTGAGCGGGAGCTTGAATGGGTGCGCATGTCGCCTAAGGCAAGACACGCCAAGTCGAAAGCCCGTCTGAGCGCCTATGAGAACCTCCTCAACCAGGATGTGAAGCAGAAGGAGGAGAAACTCGAGATATTCATACCCAACGGTCCGCGACTGGGTGACAAGGTTATTAATGCCCGTGGAGTCACGAAGGCATTCGGAGACAGGATTCTCTTCGAGGATCTCGATTTCAGTCTGCCGCCAAACGGTATTGTGGGCGTGATAGGCCCCAACGGCGCCGGCAAGACCACCCTTTTCCGGATGATTATGGGTCAGGAAAAAACGGACAGGGGCACCTTCGAGGTAGGAGAGACGGTGACCACGGGCTATGTTGATCAGGCCCACGCAGACATCGACCCGAAAAAGAGTGTATATGCGGTTATATCCGGCGGAATGGAGGAGGTGATGGTTGGCAACAGGCCTGTAAATGCAAGGGCCTATGCCGCCCGTTTCAACTTCACCGGTGCCGACCAGGAGAAGTTATGCGGGGTTCTCTCGGGAGGAGAACGCAACAGGCTGCACCTGGCCCTCACACTCAGAAGCGGCGCCAACGTACTCCTGCTTGACGAACCCACAAACGACATTGACGTCAACACACTCCGTGCCCTCGAGGAGGGACTTGACAACTTCGCGGGCTGCGCGGTTATAATCTCGCATGACCGCTGGTTCCTCGACCGTGTGGCTACGCATATCCTGGCATTCGAGGGAGACTCGAAGGTTGTTTGGTTTGAGGGAGGATTTTCAGAGTATGACGAGAACTTCAGGAAGCGGACCGGCAACGCAGGACCGGTTAGGTTCAGGTATAAGAAGCTGACCTGACCGGCTGAAACATGACGGATTTAAGGCGGGGTCAAATCATGGCACCTTTTTTGATCGTTTCGGGATTATATTTGTTATGTTTAAAGGTCTATAATTAAAACCCATACAGACATGAAGAATCCAATATCCGGAGTTGCAGCCCTGCTTGCGCTACTGTTGATTCCAGCCAGCCTCAATGCACAATCAGACAGCCTTGTGAATTTGCCCAACCTGCTTCTGCCGCGCTTCACGAACAGTCTCGTCAAGATGAAATCGGGCGAAAAAAGGAGAGCCGTGCTGAACTACAATCTCATCGATCAGGAGATGGTCTTCATGCAGAGGGGACAGTTCTATGTGCTTGATGATCCGCAACTGATTGATACTGTTTATATGGCAAACCGGACATTCGTTCCGTTTGAAAAGGGCTTTTATGAACTGGCAGTAACCGGTCCCGCTACACTTTTCATACAGCACAAGGCATATGCTGAATCACTGGGAGTTCCCACTGCCTTCGGTGCAAGATCACAGACTACCAGCTACAACTATGTGAAGATGATATTTGGCGGCAACGGCGCCATCAACCTTAAGTTCCCTGATGAATTTACCATTGCTGATGACACTGAATACTGGATAAGAAAAGAGGATGTAATGGTCGGCTTCAAGAGCCAGCGTCAGTTCCTTAAGATCTTCCCGGAGAAAAAGAAGGAGATTGACAAATACATAAGTGAAAATCAGGTAGATTTCAAGAATGAACAGAGCATCATCAGTCTCGTTCAGTACTGTAATCTTCATTAAACTGAATACATCCTGCCGGACCGGTTTATTCCGGACCTGTCGGGGGAAAGCTGGCGGTGCGGATACTAAGGAAGGGAAATCTTAATTATATCTTACGACTGCAAAAGGAAGTGATTCTCCTGTCTTTATAAGGACAGGCTCATCGCTGCTTAGTTCTCTTTCTCCAAACCCGTTGAGAATCATTTTACTCAGCCGGAGCTCACCGCTTAGGACCCGGACTTCGGTCTCAGTTATACCACCCTTGTTTTCACCTGTTTTGACAACGCCCCATGCATATCCGTCGGACCAGAAATATGTTCCGGGCCGGGATGAGAAGTTCATAGTTCCCGTTATTCTGGAATAGCGGAACTGAGTATATGCAATTATGCCTGCCCAGGCTGCTGTAGCTGCTGACCAGGAGCAATTGTTTTCTGCCTTGTAGTAAGGATTTCCGGTCCTGGCGTTGTTTTTACTTATCGCTTTGATCCAACTAATACCCTCGTTAGTCAATCCTTCATATATGCACAGAGCTGCAACAGCATACTCCTCCCCGCATGTACACATGTTCAGGGTTGAGGAGGCCTTGTACTGTGAAATGGTTTGGGTATATGCATTGAGAAGCAGCTTTTTAAGGATATCGGAATCTGCAATTCCGCTGAGACCGGAAAGCGTGGCAAGAGCCAGCCCTGTAAAGGTTCCGGTTTCAAATTTGTCCGGCGAAACGGATTTCATTGTGTTCTTAACCCATGCGGATCCCTTTCCATAAGGACCGGAGTATTCTGAAATGAAAGCGGAATCTGACATGGTCTCCGCCATAATCAGGGCTGCCTTAAGGGCACCAAGGTAGTAGAACTGCTGCCCCATAATCCTTCCAATGTCGCCGGATTCAGCATCAGCCTGTCCGCTGACATCGCAAATTCCGTCAGAGTCAGGATCAATATCTGGGGTACAGGTCAGGAGAGCATTTTTAACATTGGTCCAGCTATCCGCGAGAAGGACGGAATCAGCTGACAGCTGCCAGTCATTATAAAGCTTCACAATGGCACTCAGAATCCCTTCACTTGACATATCATTGTGTTTCAGCATTTGCGAACTCATCGTTTTCGAAAGTATTCCAAAAAGATAGGGGAAGGAGAAATCAAGTCTCCAGGATGAATAATTCCCGGCATAGTCTGATAAAGTATCACAACTACCAGGAGCCATGTTTCCTTCCTGGTCCCTGAACAGCATTCCCGAGCTCAGGCCGGAAAGGTTGCTGACTGCAGCCTCTGTTAATGTTTCAGGTATATCGCTTTCCTTCAAGGCTTTGATGAATAGCATGCTATGCTCTTCAAATCCAGGGAGATAGGGCGTAATCTTTTTTGCCACATCCCAGGCATCTGTATAGTCTGCCGCATAAAAGTTCTCATTGGCATTGTTTCCCCGGCTGGTGAAATGCCAGGTGATGAAGAACCTGAAATACCTGGTTTCGCCAGGATTCAGGAACTGTTTCATTGCAAGTGCTGCGAGCGGATAGGTTTCTGAAGAATCTCGACTCACAGTCAGCTCCCCGTCACGACTGAAGTCATTTAAGACCTCCTCCAGTCCTTCTTCAGGGCTTTTTCCTTTAACCGAGGAGAGATAAGTGACTGAGTCAGCATTAGACGTTGACAGGGCAATGGAGCCTTTCACATGATCATTTTGAGCCCTGTTTTCAGAGACCATGTAGATACCCTGTACATCGCGGAATTCAAGATATCTGTTTATGCCTTCAACGGTAAGGTTGTTGTTCGGTGCAATTGAATCTTTGTTTGCTGTTTTCTCAAAGCCGGAATCAGGAGGGTTTCTCATAGCACCGCAAACGGAGACCTCTACAAGCGAATTGGTTATATTCTTAACCTCATAAATCAATACTACAATTGGGATGCTGCTCGGACCTGTTTTCCCCGGAATAAGCGGGTTGAAGGTCTTGATATTTACTTCAACCGGCAATTCACTGTCCCTGAGGCGGACTACGCTGAATGGATAGGCCCCTTCAAAAGCAGTTTTTTTAAAGCCTCTTAAATGGCTCTCAGAGATAGGTATGTTGATGTTTTTGAAGTCATCTTCGGCAGGCAACCCGGTGAGACTTCTGACTATAGGATCTTTGCCGTCCGTCCTGACGTAAATTGTAAATACAGGAGAAGCAGGTTTGTCTTCAGGCGGGGAGGGATTTCGGGGCAGACAATCAATAAAGCCCGGATCTGCCAGCTTGCCTCTTCCGTTCATTGATACTGTTCCGGTACCGATTCCGCCAACCGGTATCATTATCTTTTCTGCCTGATCTGCATCAAAAGTACTCAGGAAGGTCCAGTTGTGAAAAAGCGGAGTCTCCTGTTCCTGCCTGCATGAAACCAGATTGCTTCCAATCAGGCAGAGCAGAATCAAATATCCATACCTTGGCATGAGTGGCATTTTCGGCAAAAAAAGCAATTTATATGGAAAAATTGAATGCTGATGGATGATTTTATAAAAAGAGGGGCTGCCTGGAGCCCCTCTTTTAAGTTTATAAATCAGTACAGTTTAAGGTCTTGGACCAACGAAAACGAGTGTGTCGGTACAACCCCTGTTCTTGGGTGATGCAGCTCCCCAGAGGACAGAAAAATAGAATGTCTTGGAGGGAACATCATACCTGTTGTCATATGTGGGAACATTCACAAAGTTGGCACCCTGAACTGGATCCAGGATCGTTATCGGATATGGTGAGGTTGCCTGCTTTGATATTGCAATTGTCCAGTAATCAATACCTCCGACGTTTGCACCATTTGCCCAGCACTGCAGTCTGTCAAACTGAACCTCGGAACCGCCGACTGTAACAAGACCATAATCCTGATCCTTGAACCAGCCTTCAAGACCGGTTTGATCGCCAGGTCTCATGATGAAGCCTTTCATCACATAGTTACCGTCAAACTCATTCCTTGCCAGAACCCTGATAAGCTTTGTTCCGAAGTTACCGCTCACGACAACCCCGTTGTCAGCGCTTGCGATTTTAACCGGAAGGACATAGAATGTCGTTACCGGGTTGGTAAGCTGGGCTGCTGAAACTGAGAATTCCCAGTCAGCCTCGAGTTCGCCTGCAGGGATAATAACGTCTAAAGAGCCAATAGTGAGAGCTGAAGCAGGAATTGGAACTGCAGCTGCAGGTCCGGTCAGTCCTTTTTCAGTATTATAGGCCGTGATCATGGCGTTATCAAGAGCAAGAGTAACTTTGATATCCTTGCTGAGTGGCTGGGCAACAGCAATACCTACCCTGAGTTTAAAGAGAGCAGGTGCCGTTGGGTTAATGATTTCTCTGGTCACCGTGCCCGTGGCAGGGTTGATTGATTCTGACAGCTCTGCGATGGCCGGTGAGCTCGAAAAATCTCCCATGAAGTCTTCCAGATCATTAAGGCACGATGTAAGCGAAAGTGCCGCAGTGACCAGAAGCGCAGTGAAAAATATACTTGATTTTTTCATCTGTAATCAGTTTTGTAGGGTTAGTATGTGCTGATAAATGTCCTTGGTGCTGTATCCCAAAATACTCTGGCGTGGAATGGATAGCTGTCGGTAGTAAAGGGTACACCCTGAGCAGCAACAGCAGCCAGCGCGTTCTCCTTGTTAAGGGTGAATTCCTGTATAGGATAGGGGAACAGTCTCGGTATCTGCCTGAGGATTATTCCTGAGGGATAATAGCTCAGCATCTCGTTTTCCGTATCAAGGTTTACATCGTCGGGCCTTTTGGGATTCGGGAATCCGGTCCTGCGATAATCAGAGTATGACTCGAACATATTGACAAAGTAGTTGGCAATATACTTCTGAATTATTATCTTCTTGACTTTATCTTCCAACGCAGCACCGGCATTCCACTGAACAGCGGTATTCTCCAGATAATCATCAGCATCTGCGGTCGGCACCTTTGCGGCGGTCATCGACGCCCTGATACCGTTTACATACTGAACTCCCGCATCACCTGTAGCAAGAATTCCTCTTGCAATGGCCTCAGCCTGAAGGAAACAAGCCTCTGAGTAAGTGAATATCTTAACCCTGTCAAGCGCTCCGTTTCCTGTTTTTGTCGATCCTGCCGCATTGCCGTCTGCTGCAATGGGTATCCATGAATAACCGGCAGCAACAGTTGTATTCGGCTGAGCAACCAGGTCTCCGTCAGTACCTAGCCTGATTGATATAAGGCTGCCTGCAGGCTGGGCTGAAACACCCGGCTGGAAATACTGCCTTAACCTCGGATCACCGTATGCGGATAGCTTTTCATGAAAATACGCATTCAGTGCATACTGGGTATTGGACGTTGTTGAAACACCGTCATAAGATTTCCCGAATGTGTTCCAGAGAGGATTCGTTTTACCTGAAGAAGCTGAGTAACCAGGACTCAGGGTAGCATCTGCAGTGATGAACCCATGGGCAGCTGTGTTGCTCATGAGAGCTGCAAGCTCAGTGTTGGAATGCACGCCTGTCATTCTCATTACAAGTCTCAGTTTGAGAGTGTTTGCCAGCTGCTTCCATTTTGTGAAATCGCCGCCGAACATAATATCACTTGTGTTCTTGAATGAATAATCAGCGCTTGAAGCAGCATAGGCTGCTGTGGTCTTCCTGTTGAATATTGCAATAGCAGTGTCAAGCCTCACAATAAGATCGGCATATATTTCTGCGTCGTCATCATAAACAGGGGTCAGGGTAACGCCGGGGGCATTGGCCTCTTTATAAGGCACATCGCCGTAGAGGTCTACAAGGCGGGCAAAGTACCATGCATCAACCACGTTTGTTATTGCAGGATACATGAAGTTGGTTCCGCTGTTCTCACGAATGAATTTCGTATCCGTAAGATTTCCCATGTAGTATTCATCAAACGGTCCCGGATAGAATGAACTGGTTACTTCGTATTTTTTTGTTGTATACCAGCCAGACCAGCCTCCCGCATGAGCCCAGTAGCCCATCCATGCACCGGTTGTAGTGGCAAAATCATTTACCTGTGCTCCCCAGGTTTTAAGAACCCCCGGAAGGACCAGATCAGCTGTGGCGGACGTAGCGTCATTCGGGTTGTAGTTCACATCAAGCCAGTTTTCACAGCCTGTTGAACCGATGACCGCCAGTGTGATAAGAATTATAATTAACTTTTTCATATTCTGAATCTTTCGTTGGTGTGATTATATTTTTAGAAGGTCAGAGTGAGATTTAAACCGTATGACCTTGTTGCAGGGGTCTGGTTGCTTGAAGAAAAACCTACGGCGTTGGCGTTGACGCCACTTGCGGAATAATCGATGAACTCAGGGTCAGCGTAGATGTTATTCTTTGGCAGGAACATGAAAAGGTTTCTTCCGACAAACCCGATTCTGATACCTGAAATGTTACCTCTTGCAAAACCAAGTACGGAAGCAGGTACATCATATGCGAGTGAGAGTTCACGGATTTTCCAGATGGCAGCGCTGTTGACTGAATAGTAACTCAGTGACCTCATTGTATTTGTCCAGAATGCAACACTGCCTTCCTGAACAGTTATATTGGTATTCGGAACGTATACGGGGTTTTCAGATGTCCCGGTATTGATGACCGAGTTGGGGAACACGAACCTCTCGCGGCCATTGGATGCTGAGAGAGCACCGATGCCGGTGAAGAGCAGGTCATAATAAAGATCGCTACGGAACACATGACCGCCCCTGTA
>CAZHAI010000014.1:0-17372 GCA_964530645.1 uncultured Rikenella sp.
AAGACCTGGGAGGGCGACTGGCTTCTTGATCCGACATCCGATGCAGGCAAGAAGTATTTTCATGATCTCTTTGCCACTATGGCTGACTGGGGTTATGAGTATTACAAGATTGACGGCCAGCCCATAGTGGTTGATGAGTACGCAAAGCATTCCGAATTCATGGCAGTGCCGGGCGGGGCGGCTGACTCCCTCTACAGGGTAACGCTTGATATAATCAGGGATGCGATAGGGAATGAGAGCTTCCTGTTAGGATGCTGGGGCCTGCCGGTAGAAGGAGCAGGTATCATGGACGGTACCCGCACCGGGGGCGATGTGGTTCTTGGATGGGACGGCTTTTTCACCGCCCTGGACCCGACAATGGAGAGTTACTGGCAGCATAATATAGTATGGTATACTGACCCCGACGTAATGCTGTTGCGTCAGCCGCTCACAGTTGAACAGGCGAGGGTATGGGCCACGCTTCAGGGACTGACGGGCCAGGCACTCATGTCTTCTGACCGACTCACCGACCTGTCGGCTGAGAGGATTGATATGATGAAGAAGGTCTATCCGGCTGTCGATATCAGGCCGCTTGACCTCTTCCCGGCAGGTGCACGTAAGAGAATATGGGATCTTAAGGTCAATCATCTTGGCAGGCAGTATGACGTCACAGGCCTCTTCAACTTTGATGCATCAAAGCCTTCTGTTCTGAACCTGAACTGGAAGGAACTTGGTATTGAGACAGATGATCCGGTTCATGTGTTTGACTACTGGAACGGTGAATACATGGGAGCCTGGGAAGCAGGTATCGGTCTTGAAATCATGCCCGCCAGTGTGCGGGTACTCACTCTTGTCCCTGATAACGGGAAGATACAGCTGGTAAGCACCAGCAGGCACATCACACAGGGATGGGTTGACCTGAGGGAGTTCAGGTCAGACGCGGAGGGCACCGTTCTGAGCGGCACCAGCACACTGCCGGCAGGGAATGAATACAAGCTTCATTTCGCCTATCCAAGGGGGAAATATTACAGGGTGAAGAGCGCCACTGCCACTATAGGTAAGAAGAAGCTGACCGTAGCAACCAAATCCCACCAGGGATGGGCCGAGGTCTCATTTACGGCTCCTTTGTCCGGTGATATCTCATGGAGCGTCTCCTTCGAGCCTGATTATGCCTACAGCTATACAACCAGGCAGCCCGATGGTGTCAGTGTGGAACCGGAGGGTCTGAATGCGGTGCGTGTCACCTGGAGGTCACAGTACTATCTGAATTCAGGTTACCAGGTTTATCTCGACGGCAAGCTGCTCGGTTATACTCCCAGCTCATTCTACCTGATCACCGGCCTTGATCCGCTCAGGGAATATGCACTGGACGTGAGGACAGTCTGGGATGACGGAACAGTAAGCCAACGTAATCAGAACGATACCAGAAAACATGATGTCACATTCACTATCTCACATCTGTTGCCGGGTGAGGTATCACTCAACGGGATAAGTTTCACGGGAGGGACGTCACGCTTCTCGTGGCCCGTAACAGTTGACAGTGTGCGCTACTCAGGAAGTTTCGGGATGTCAGGCGGGACGGTAAGGAACTATGATATAGGTGGAGTCTTCAGCAGTTTCAGTGCATCTGTTGCCATCGATGACAATATCAGGAGGGTACGTCCCGGACAGACAGTTGTCTTCGTGGTCAGGGGCGATGGCCGGGAGTTGTGGCGGAGCTCCGCTATGGGTCCCGATGATCTGCAGGCAGGCTTTGAGGTACCCGTCATCGGGGTGAAGGTGCTGGAACTGGCTGTTGAAAGCGGCGACGGCGAGTCCCGTTTCGGCGGACTTCCGGCCGACTGGATCAAGCCGGTTCTGAAAAGATAGATTTGACACAGGCTGAACAGGTCCGTCACTATTGTATGACTTCAATTTAACTTTTTATAGGGCAAGGCCATTTTACCTGCCCATGTAAAATACAAGGCGGCCTCCCTGCATTATCTCATCATGGGTAATGTAGTACCGGTCCAGCTTGAGACCGTTGAGCTCCGTTTTTTTAACGTATACATTCTGCGGACCCTGGTTTACGGCAGTCACCGTGAAGGTTTTTCCGTTTTCCAGTTCCAGGGTGGCTTCCTGAACCAGCGGGCTTCCCAGGTCATACCGGTCTGCACCCGGTGCAACTGGGTAAAAACCAAGTGCGCTGAAGATGTACCACGCGCTCATCTGCCCGCAGTCGTCGTTGCCGCTCAGCCCGTCAGGGGCCGGCAGGTACTTGGTATCCATTATATGTCTCACCCAATACTGGGTCTTTCGCGGCGCCCCTGCGTGATTGTACAGGTAAGGTACATGGTGCGAGGGCTCATTGCCGTGCACGTAATTGCCAATGATCCCCTCGCGGGTGATATCCTCCGTCTCTGCAAAGAAGCTGTCAGGGAGGTACATAGTGAATAACGAATCGAGATGCTCGGTGAATCTCTTTTTCCCGCCGTGAAGCGTGATGAGTTCAGTCGGGTCATGAGGGACATAAAGGCTGTAGTTCCACGCGTTTCCTTCGATGAAACCCTGTCCGTGGGTGCTCAGCACATCGAACTCCTGCCTGAAGATGCCGTCGGCTTTTCGCGGGCGCATGAAGCCTGATGACGGATCCCACACGTTCAGGTAATTACGGGACCTATCCGTAAACTCCCGGCGAAGCTCTTCCGTCCTGACTATCTGAGCAATGCACCAGTCGTCGTACGCATATTCAAGGGTTACGGATACAGAAGAACCGGTCCGTTCGTCGGGAACGTATCCAAGCTTCATGTAATCATCCAGTCCGTCATACCAGCCGTTGCGGGCGGTGGTGACGCATGCCTCAAGGGCCCGGGTGTAATCAAATCCTTCGATCTTCTTCACAATGGCGTCTGCAATCACCGGCACCGAGTGGTACCCTATCATGCACCAGTTTTCATTTGCGTGATGCGACCAGACTGGAAGCATGTCATGCACACTCTGGTCATAGTGGGCCAGCATGGAGTTTATCATATCAGAGGTTCGCCGCTGTTGCAGGATTGAGAACAGGGGATGGAGCGCCCTGTATGTATCCCACAATGAGAATGTTGTGTAATTTGTGAATCCTTCTGCCTGGTGGATATTCTGGTCGAGGCCTCTGTAACGGCCGTCACTGTCTGTATAGACTGTCGGGGAAAGGTAGGTATGGTATAGCGCCGTGTAGAAGCTGGTCATCTGATCCTCATTCATCATGGTAACTTTGACCCTCTCAAGTTCCTTTCTCCACATTGTTTCCGCGCTTTTCCTGACTGCGTCGAAGTCGGCACCCGGTGCCTCTTCAATCATGTTGGCCACGGCCCCGTCAGTACTCACAGGTGAGATGGCAACCCTGACTGTGATTTCCTCTCCGGGCTCTGTCTCGAAGTCGAAGTGGCCCCGGATGTTTCTTCCTGCCGCTTCCGGGAAATTTTTCTGTTGGTCGAAACGGCGCCAGAAACCCCTGTAGATCCTCGCGGGCGAGTCGTCAATGAAGCCGTAAGAACTGACCGGTTTGGAGAAGGCAATGGCAAAATAAAGGGATCTTGTCCGCGCCCATCCGCTGGTCTGCCTGAAGCCGGTAACGAGGGTGTCATTCTCCACCCGGATGAAGGTCCAGACATTCTTGCCCTCATCGTTATATATTCCGTGAACCATATCGAGGATAACGTGTGCTTCGCCGCCCTGATTGAATGTATACCGGTGCACGCCTGTGCGTGTTGTGGCAGTCAGTTCAGCAAGGATATCATAATCAGCAAGCTTCACCGAATAATATCCGGGTGAGGCCTTCTCAGCCGTATGCGAGAACCGGGAGCGGTAACCCTTTTCCGGGGCATCAGAGGTTCCGGGGTTAAGCTGAAGCGGTCCGGCGGTTGGCATAAGAAGTATGTCGCCGAGATCGGAATGGCCTGTCCCGCTGAAATGGGTGTGAGAGAAACCAACGATTGTGCTGTCGGCGTACTGGTATCCGGCGCAGTATTTATAGACGTCCCTGTTGTAGCGGCCGTTCACCTCGTAGGGAAGTGTGTCGGTGTCGGGTGATAGCTGCACCATGCCGAAGGGCACCGTTGCTCCGGGGTAGGTATGCCCCATCCTGTCAGTTCCGATGAACGGGTTGATATATTTCAGCGGGTCTGTATCCTGACCGGTGCACAGGGCAGAAGCCAGGTTCAGAATGAAAACGGCGGAAAGAATCCTGATCATATCTTGTCTGTTTGCAGACGTAAAGATAGTAATCAGGACTGATGACCTGGTGTGGCCTGATTGATTCAGGCTCTCTTTATCTCTGTTCCTGGTATTTCAGAACCTCCTCGTTGTACTTTCTGTTCTCGAGGATGCGGACGTACCTGAGCCCCTGTTTTATGTCAAAATCGGAGTAAGCCTTCTGTGCCCACGAAGTTGCAGCTTCCAGATCCCCATTTATCTCGTTGATAATGGCCATATTATAATGAGCCCTTCCGGCGATCTTCATCTTTGGATTGGAGGTCTCCACCTGCCACAGCTCGGCTGCATCATCCCACCTCCCCAGCTGTGCACGGCGTTTTGCAATTTTGAAATTGTCAGTGCCCTTGACGAAATAATCGCGAGTCACCCTGAGTCTGTAGGGTATCAGGCGGAGGGCGTAGACGTGACCGGCCTTACGGCTGACATCCTTTACAGCCTCTTTGCGATTGACTATGCCCGCTACAGCGACTACCGGGTTGATGCCCTTGCCGGAAAATACTACCGATTCGGCAACTATGAATTCATCCAATATTGCTTTGTCTGACGGCGAATAGAGTCTCCATCCTGTCTTCACAAGTGTCTCCATCGACGCGAGGTGGATCAGGGCCGGGATTGATCCGAGCGGTGTTTTGATTTTAGTCGGTTCGGTGGAGTAGTTTACCCTTGTATCAGTGTCGTACATCTCCAGGGCAAAGAGTGCCTGGGTGCCGTTATCAGAACAAATCGTCTCAACCTGTTCCCAGGTGAGGGGTGCAGGCAGTCCGCCTATGCCACTGGTTCTGAACTTCAGGCCGTCAAGGAGTATTACTTCGCTGAACCTGTCATTGGCAGTGAGTTCCTCGGTGACGCCCTTGATGGCTTCAAGGGTTCCTATGGAGTCGAGGTCAGTGCCCTCGAGGGAGAGCAGTTTGTCGAGGTTATCGAGCGATTTTGTCTGGTCGGTGGGGGTGGAGCGGTCGATGATCCCAACGGTTTTTATCTCCGGTGCGATTGTCACCGGTGCAGGCTGGGTCACGTTCAGGTAGAGTTCCTGTGTGGCACAGGATGCCATTGCTGCGGCGAGCAGTGGCAGAACGAGGTACTTCTTCATGGCGGACAGTGTTTGTGTTTCCAAAGGTATACAACACGGAACGAGAGCAAATATTGCACCAGGCAGATTACAATGCTGAATGGTCTACGACCAACCAGGCCTTATGGAGGTACTGATCTACAATGCTTTATGCTATACGAGCAAAATAGTTTGTACCTGCATCTGCTACAATGCTTGATGGCCTGCAACCAATATAGTTGGGTTGCCAACACCAATGCCTGCTGCCTGATCTACAATTCTTTTTGGTCTACGGCCATCAGGCTGCCTGTTGCCAACTGCCAACTGCCAACTTTTTATTCGAGGCTTCCCACCGTCTTCTCCACCTCATGAAGTATCTCGCATGATTTGACGAGCTCCTTCATAGTGGTGTGGTCAGCATAGAGCGGACGGTCGATATCAAGGAACTCGACATGCCTGCGGATCACATCCTTGGCTGTCTGCACTCCTTTTCCGAAACCGTACTCGACCTTTCTGAAATCGAGCGCCTGGGCTGCTGCCATGAATTCAATACCAAGAATCCCGTATGCATTGTCGAGGATCTGGTTGTTCTTGATTGCTGTGTTCATGCCCATTGAGACGAAGTCCTCCTGGTCGGCTGCTGCAGGTATTGACTGAATTGAAGCGGGCATCGAGAGGATACGCTGCTCAACGATAAGCATATCGGCAGTATATTGGCTTAGCATCATCCCTGAGAACATACCTGCACCTTTTGTGAGGAAGTCTGGCAATCCAACGCTCAGAGCCGGGTTATTGAGGCGGTTCATCCTCCGTTCCGACATTACTGAAACCATCGTGACGCATGCACCTGCCATATCCATCGGCACAGCCACCGGCGAGCCCTGGAAGTTGGCACCTGAGAGCTGCAGGTTTTTCTCGGGGAAGAATATCGGGTTGTCACCCACGCCATTCAGTTCAATCTCCACCTGGCTGCGGGCATAGTTCAGCATGTCATGAGCCGAGCCTATCACCTGCGGGGTTGATCTCATCGAGTAAGCATCCTGCACCTTTGACTTGACGCGACCCTCCTTCAGGTCTCCTCCTGACACGCACATGTTAATAGCGTTGGCGCTGCGGATGGCTCCCCTGAATCCTCTTACCTCGTGCAGAAGGGGTGCATAGGGTTTCATGTTGGCCTTGAGTGCCTCGAGCGACATCGCGGCGGCTATCTCGGCCTGCTTAAGCCAGTTATTGGCATCGACAAGCCAGATGGCGCTCATCGCGGTGAGCATATTTGAGCCGTTGATCGCTGCCAGTCCGTCGCGTGCCATCAGTCCCGGCACCTTTATCCCTGCTCTCTTCATCGCTTCTGCGCCCTCAAGAAGCTCTCCCTTATAATAAGCCTTGCCTTCCCCCATCAACAGAAGTGCTATCTGTGACATGGGAGCCAGGTCACCGCAGGCGCCAACTGAACCCTTCTGGCATGCAAAGGGAGTGACCCCCTTGTTCAGCATCTCCACATAGGTCTCGGTGATCTCGAGACGGCAGCCCGAGTTACCGTGGGCGTGGACATTTATGCGGCCAAGCATTGCACCGCGGACAATTTCCTCTGAGGCCGGGTCACCGATACCGGCAGCATGGTTATAAACGAGATATTTCTGGAAGTCCTTGATCTGGTCATCATTGAGTACCATCTCGGAGAACTCGCCGATTCCGGTGTTGACACCGTACATGATTTCATGAGCATCGATTTTCTTCTCAAGCATTGCGCGGCATTCGAGAATCCGTTTGCGTGCATCGGGGTGAAGCTCAATTTTCTGCCCGTGGCGCGCCACATTGACAACGTCATTAACGGTAAGTCCTGAACCGGTTATGATTAATGTATCCATAGATTTTAGAATTATTTAGATTGAAAAACTGGTAATTGAAGGAATATAAAACGGGTGTAAGGGCGACGGCATTCAGATGCGTCGCCTGTAAGGTGGGTTAATACAACCCGGAGCGGTTGATCTTGATCTTGTATTCCAGTGTCCAGCTGCGTGCCATAATGCAGATTTACAGGACCAAATATATGAAAAGAATTGAAATAGCAAAGTGAGATAAGTTTTTACCGGAAGTTTCCGGTTCTGATTTTGTCATAGCCGATAACACCGTATTGTTTTTTTTCATAATTTTTAGGTTTAATTCATAAGCCTATGAGACGCAGATTAACTCCGCTAATGCAGCTGGTGATCATCCCGGCAGCCATCATGTTCACACTCACTGCTTTCACGCTCATGAGATCGTTTCCACAGGAAGATCTCAAGGGTAAGTACAAGTACAAGGATTTCGAATCCGCACTCAAGTGCCGTTCATGCCACCCTGGCATTTACGAGCAGTGGTCGCAGGCAATGATGTCACAGGCGTACACTCATCACTGGGATGAGATCGAATACTTTGACCTGGCTGTTCCTCATGCAGAGGTCAATCCTGCACTCAAGGGTCCGGTTGACGGATGCAACGGCTGTCATACACCGCTGGGATATATGGAGGGTACCATGCCACCTCCCCGCCCTTCGGAAAAAAGTATGGCCAATGAGTCGGTTTCATGCGAGGTGTGTCACCTTACGCAGAGAGCCCAGGTTGATCCGCCGTTTAATTTCAGTTACTACATTGTTCCGGGGCAGACCAAGTACAGCGGTCGTGTGCCGGAGACCCAGTCCCCTGCACACAAAATTGTAGAGAGTGATTTTCACCGGACAACCGAGTTTTGCGGGAATTGCCACAATGAACAGAATCCTTACGGTATATGGGTCAAGAGCACACAGATGGAGTGGAAAGAGGGCCCGTATGCTGCAGAAGGAGTGCGTTGCCAGGACTGTCATATGCCCAGGGGACAGTATCAGCTGGCGCTTATGGGTAAGAAATATGATGATGCAAGACTGCATCTCTTCCACGGTGCCCATGACCCGGGCAAGGTGAGGGGCACGATAGAGGTCAGGATCGAGCCTGATATGCGCCTTGCAGAGCCGGGAGAAACAATAGTTTTTACAGTGGCACTCTTCAACCAGAAGACCGGACACAAATTCCCGACAGGTTCCGTAGAAGACCGGATTGCCTGGCTCGATGTAGAGGCCACAGACGCAAAGGGAAACAGGTACCATTTGAATGTTGACAAGAAGGGTTTTGAGGGGGAGGAATATACTATATCGGGAGATTATCTTGCCTACCAGGATATGGGAATTCCCTTGAAGATCAAAGACTTCAAGGGTGTTCAGCGTGACGGCATCCCGTTTGGAAACAGGATATTCCGCATGCCTTACTTTGACGAGCAGGGTAATATGACTATAATGCAATGGAATACTTTTTCTCAGGGAGTTGATTACCGGATCGGCCCCAGGGAAACAAAGGTTGAAAAGTTCACATTCAGAATACCTTACGAAGCTGCTCCCGGAGCGATGACAGTGCATGCTGTGCTGAATTACCAGCTCCTGGTCAAACCGGTAGCCGATTATCTGAAAGTTCCCTCTGATGAGTCTGCAATACTGATGGTGAATGACCATTCCACCAGAGTTGAAATTCTTCCCTGAAAAACCTGAAACCTAATATGAACAATATGAAAAAGTCAAAATTTACCGGGGTTATTATACTGGCTGCAATGATTTTGCTGATCATCCCTGCCAGGAAGGCTGATGCCATCCCGGCCTTCGCCCGCAAGTACCAGATCAGCTGCCAGGTATGTCACTCACCCGCAATGCCAACGCTGAAAGCTTTTGGTGATGAGTTTGCAGGAGCTGGTTTCAGAATGACAGATTATGAATCACCAAGGTATTTTATCAATACCGGCGACGACAGGCTCTCCCTCTTCAGGGAGGTGCCGCTGGCAGTCAGGATCGACGGCTTCGCCTCAGTCAATTTCAACAATGAGGGTACTGCTGATTTCGGCGCCCCCTTTGTGGTTAAGATCTTATCCGGAGGTGAGCTTTCGGACAAATTGTCCTACTATTTCTATTTCCTGATGAATGAGCGGGGCCATATTGCCGGACTTGAGGACGCCTTCCTGATGTATGCCGACGCCTTCAATACCGGCATCAACCTTTACATTGGTCAGTTCCAGACATCTGATCCTCTGTTCAAGGGGGAGTTGCGTCTTACCCTCGAGCCCTACAAGATCTATGGGGTAAAGCCTGCCAACTCCTCGGTTGATCTTAAATATGACAGGGGGATAATGTTTGACAAAGGATTCTCAACGGGCACAACGATAGTGGGTGAGATTGTCAATGGCAGCGGTCTGGGTGAAGCAAGTGAAGGCTACCTCTTTGACAAGGACAAGTACAAGAACCTGATGCTAAGAATCAATCAGTCCGTTGGTAACAGTGTTTCAGTGGGTTTCTTCGGTTATACTGGCAAGGAGGTGATTAATGACAATTCCTCTGACCCGTACGTAAGTGAAATGAAGATGTACGGCCCTGATGTGGCTATTGACATTGACGGAAAGCTAATGATTAATATGCAGTATCTATGGAGGATTGATTCGGATGTTTTCGATGCCGGAGGAGAGGTCCATATGACGGATCTAAAGACACACGGAGGTTTTGCTGAAGTAATATTTGCTCCCAAAGGAGATATGAGCAAATACTACCTTACCGGGCTTCTGAATCTTGTGGAATCAGAACTCGATCAGTTTGATTATCAGTCAGCCACGCTTCATTTCGGCTATCTTATGCGCAGAAATGTACGCCTGGTGGCAGAAGGCACCTACATCTTCTCGGGGACACCTTACGCCAAGGCAAGCCTCGGATTTGTCTCAGCATTCTGAAATTGACCAGAGCACGATCGATATACGGCATCTTCCCTGACGAAGGCCATGGTTTCAGATAGAAGGAGAATGAGATAAAGGCATATTCACAGATACTTACCTTCCTTGACAGGTATCTGAAAGGTACAGGAGAAGAGGTATAATAAAAGACTTCAGGAGAAAGCAGGCCGGTGATCAGAGCAGATCACCGGCTTTTTCTTTCTTACCGGTGAAGGGTTCCGTGGCACGGTTGAAGATACCGTGTACGTAGGCAATGGCCATACCGTAATTGGTTATGGCAATATCATATTTCTTCGGCTCGCGGAGCCTGTTCAGCAGTTGCCGGTGAGTCACCATGCAGCCGCCGCACTGAATCACGAGTGCATAATCTTCTACAGGCCGCGGGAAGCTGTCAAGACCGGCCACAGTGTCAAATTCAAGATTCTTCCCGGTGAAGTTAGTCAGCCAACGGGGGATTTTCACCCTTCCGATGTCATCACATGAGACATTATGTGTGCATGACTCAAGCAAGAGCACCCTGTCGCCGTCCTTCAGTTCTCCGATTTTCGGTGTGCCGCGAAGGTACTCCGCAAAGTCACCCTTCTGCCGGGCCAGGATGATGCTGAAGCTTGTCAGGGGAATATCGCGCGGGATGGATGCGTCAGCCTTGAGGAATACCTGGCTGTCAGTTATAGCCAGCGCCGGCCGGATCCCGGTGCGCCGCAGAAATGCATCTATCTCCCTCTCCTTAAGGACGATGGCGGTGCAGTCATTGTCCAGGATGTCCCGGATAACCTGCACCTGTGGCAGTATAAGCCTGCCTTCGGGAGCTTCGATGTCTATGGGTGTTATGAGCAGGACTATGTCGCCCGGTTTTACAAGGTCTCCTATCAGTCCGCGACTCATGAGGGCTGTTGGAGGCATTGCCTCCTTAAGCAACTTCAGCAGGGCGGGATTGTATTTCCCGGGATAGAGGGCTGAGTATTCCGCAACTTCCCTTCCTGAAAGGCTTTTAACCTTTTCGCGGAACTCCGCGGTTACTTGGGTAAGATCACTTTTGTTGTGCACGAGCACAAAAGGAACGTCAAGCTTGTCGAGCTCCTCCATCATTCTGATCTCATGTTCTTCGAACCTGTTTTCCGAAACAACCAGGATGGCCAGGTCAATCAGCTTCAGTACTGCCATTGATTTTTTTATCCGAAGCTCACCCAGATCACCGGTATCGTCGATTCCTGGGGTGTCGATAAAGATGAGGGGCCCCAGTCCATGTACCTCGATACTCTTCTTAACCGGGTCAGTAGTGGTACCGGCCACATCCGATACAATGGCGATATCCTGTCCCACCAATGCATTGATCAGTGAGCTTTTGCCCACATTCCTCCGGCCGAATATTCCCACATGGGGTTTGGTGTCCCTTCCTTTTGCTTTCATCGTTTCACTCTTCAATATCCTTCAGGCGGTATCCGCCCTGCACAAGATTCTCCGGCTTGAGTATCCCGGTGAGTTTATCCGGGTTGATATATCCAAGTTTCTCATTAGCCTCAAAAATATTGAGCCGTTCATCCTTCATCATCCTCGCCAGGGCGGAAGCTTTATTGTACCCTATAAATGGCAGGAGGGCTGTTGTAACGGCAGGACTTGACATCACCTGTTTTTCTGCCTCGCCTGCCTCTATCTCCAGGCCTGAAAGCAGGTTCTCAGCCATGGAGTGGTCTGCCGCAATGAGTGTTTTTATGCTCTCAAGCAGGGCGTGGCCTATGAGCGGGAGATAGGCATTCAGTTCCAGGCAGCCCTGTGCTGCCAGTGATGACACAAGCTGGTCATTACTGTACACCCGATGTGAGCAGCTGATAACAAACTCAGGGATAACGGGATTGACTTTTCCGGGCATGACAGAGCTGCCGGCCTGTCTTGCCGGAATTGAAAGGGACCTTCTGCCGTGCAGGTCGGATGCCAGCATACGCAGGTCTCCAGCCATCTTCTCCATTGTAACGGCATGTGCTTTAATGATGCCATGCACCTCCACCAGGGGATCCAGGTTGGAGGTGGCATCGGAGAGGTTCTCCCCGCGTGTTACAGGAAGGCCTGTCAGCTGCTGCAGCCTTGTAACCACTTCGGCCACGAAAAATTTCGGAACCGTAATGGAGGTGCCAATTGCCGACCCGCCGAGGTTAACCACTTTTATACGTTCAAGGCATTTTGAGACCCTCCACCAGTCGCGTGAGAGGGCGTCACTGTAGCTGCTGAAGAGCCTGCCGTACGTGGAGGGCACTGCCTCCTGCATCTGTGTATAGGCAATACGAAGGGTATTGCGGTATCTCTTCTCCAACTCCTCGGCCTTTTGTCTCAGCCCGTTGATTGAATCTTCAAGCTCCGTCAGGAGCTGCATGGAGGCAACACGCAGGGCCGTGGGCACCACATCGTTGGTCGACTGGAAGATGTTGGCATCTTCAATAGGGTCAATGAAATCATAATCTCCGGGCTTTCTGCCGAGTATCTGCAGGGCACGGTTGGCAATTATCTCATTGACATTCATATTGATGCTTGTGCCGGCGCCTCCCGATACCGCCGGCACTATAAAGTACTCAAAGTGTTTGCCACCGGCGCATTCACCGGCAGCCGAGGCAAGGGCCTCAAGTGACTGTGAGCTGACGACCCTGATTTTCATTCCGGCTGTATCATACTTTTTTGCCGCCTCGGAGAAGAAATCTGCGGCCGTGAGATAGCAGGCCCGCTTTGTGACCGCCATCGCCCTGTACCATTCATTGTGGAATGGGGTTGTGTCTGGAAAATTCTCACGCGCCCTGACTGAATGAATGCCGAACAGTGTGCTGTCATCCAGCTTTTTCTCTCCTATGAAATCCTTTTCGGTCCGCATTTCTGACTCATTCTTCTTTTTCCGATTCGGGGAGCGACAGTTTTTTTGACTGCGCCTCTGATTCAATCTCACCGCTCTTTTTCTGGAGCTCGTCAATTGAAATAATCTTGGCCCGCTTCTCTGTCGGAGGATTGAGTTTCTCGGACTTTTCGAATTCGATGACCTGCTTCTGGATATCTTCGGGCAGATCCTTCTGACTGCGCAGGACGATATCGATGAACTCTTCCGAAAAGAACTGGTCGACCTGGATACGGCGCTTCACGGTATGTGCAAACTTCCCGATGATGCGGCATATGCTGTCGCGGTCCTCGGGACTCAGCTTATCGGCCAGGTCATACTCCTCGATCTTTTTAAGCGAGAGGATCACCGGCTCGAGGGCGTCCTTCGTGATGACGAAGACATCATAATCACCCAGCCTGTAGGTGAGTTGCTTAATCTTGTCTATTGTATTTGTGGGCACAACCAGGAATACCGATTTCTTTACGTTTTCCTGGCTGGCGTATTTTTTAAGATTGTCAGCCTGTGACTTAATGTATGCCGGGAAGTTTGTAAGATCATCATTTGCCGGGCTTTTTGCATCAAATATTATATACTCACCGCTGATCTCGATTGTGTTGTCCGGGTTACCCCTGAAAGGTACTTTTTCAATATAGTTTACATGGTTGACATCGCAGATTCGGATGATTGAGTTTTTAACATCGGTTTCATGTTCATTCCATTGGCGCTTCATGGCCTCGAAGCGGTCCGTTGCTTCGCGGAGGCGTACCTCATCGAGCCTTCTCCGTTCAGCCTCGAAACTCTCCTTGGTCTGGTTCAGCCGGGCGATATTCTCACTGAACACCCTTACGTTCTCTTCCCTGGTTGCCTCGAAGGAGGTGACTTTCTTCGTCAGTTCGTTTACAGTGCCCGATTGTTCGCGCATTCTGCCGTTAAGCTCCTCTATCTGGGCGTCCTTGCGGACCGATAGCATCTCAAGATCCCTGAACCTTTGTGTCAGGGTCTCGTTGCGTGAGGAAATTTCAGTCAGGCGGTTCTTTAACCTGTCCATGTTCTCCCTTGTGGCTTCCATCTCCCGTGAGAGAGCCCTGAACTCCTCGTATGCGTCAAAGCTGAGGGTCCTGACCCTCCTCCAGTGGAAGATCCTCTGCCAGAAGCTGAGATCCTTTATCTGGGCAAAAAAGAGGTTCAATTTTTCCATAGTGACAAAGTTAGCAAATAAGGAATGTTCAACTCCGGAGGCCGGGCAATTTACCCCCGGGTGTAAAAGAGTGAAGGGGTGTGGTGTTCGAACCGTGATTACCTGAGCAGGGCTGCCGCACACCAAAGCATTGGTGCCTGTCCGTGGAAATCGCCGGTGTTCCGGTGTCTGTTCATGTAGTGATTTCGATCACTGCTCGTTCCGGTGCCTTCACATATTTCAGTCATGTTGTTATCGTCGTTGATATATTTTACGAGAGAGAGCCAGGCTTTTCGCGCCGCGGCGCCATAAGTCTTCTCCTCAAGCCATCCGTTCTTCACGCCGGTGATCATCGCATAGGTGAACATTGCAGTCGAGGATGTCTCTTTCCAGAACTCCGGGTCATCAATTACCTGCCTCCACATGCCGTCCTCTGCCTGGTGACTGAGCAGGGTGGTCATCATCTTTTCATAACCTGCCATTATGCGGGGTCTGTCAGGGTGGTCAACCGGCATTGCGCGGAGGATCTCAGCCATGCCCACAGCCATCCAGCCGTTGCCCCGGCCCCAGGAGAAGTGAGCAGTGGGGGAGTGATGGAAGAGGCCATTCTCAAGTTGAATCGTATCAAGGTAGAGGATCATCTCTTTCGCTGCCCGGTCAATGTATTTTATATCTCCTGTAGCCCTGTAGGCCTGCGACTGCACGGCAGTAATCATGAACATGTCATCTATCCAAATTCGTGTCTGCCAGGTATAGCCACGGTCAGCAAATGCCTTCGCTGCAGTATCCGCATCTTCAGGCAGTGTCCACTGAGTATCGGCATAGTAAAGACCGAGGTCGAGATATTTCTTTTCACCGGTCTGAAGGAAGAGTTCAAGGGGTACTGCCCCGAAGACATTGTTGTCAACATGGTTGGCCGGGGGGAGGAGGTGCCGATTCTCATTTACGAGAGTAGTGAATCTCTCCTCCAGCCTGGCAAGGAGGCCTGAGTTGGCTGTAACACTGGCAAACCAGATACTGCCAAGCCAGGTGCAGGCCTCGGAGTAGGTTATCTGAGTGGGCTCATCCGCTGAACTTACATCACCGCTGGACTTGTGGGGAGTGGCAAGGTACTTTTCGGCAAGTCGAAGGCCGGTCTCCTGCGGAGAGGAGCCTTCCGGCCAGTCGGTGAGACTGTAATCTGCCTGCTGTCCGCAGGATGAGAGAAGCAATATGAGAAAGAAGATGAAGGAGGTACGGAACAGGTTCTTCATTTCGGATTGTTTACAGGTGGTTTAGTAGCTCGGTTCGTGATGTGACAGAAAAGATATTGGAGAATTTCTTTCGGGCTGCCACATCTGCCATGGCTCCGGAAACAAGTATTTTTCTGGTAGCGAAGGCGCTGCTTAGCCTGTTCAGGAAATCTTCAGGTCGTTCAAAGGGGAGACCGGTAAGGGATCCTGTTACCAGGATATCAGGATTCCAGCGTTCAGCCACATCGGTGAGGGCATTAAAGGGGGTGGTCTGTCCAAGATAAACGGTCTCATGGCCCGCCTTTTTTATCACGAATCCAAAGTAGAGGAGCCCCAGTTCATGCCACTCCCGTTCCGGCAGGAACAGAAGGACTTTTTTTCTGGCCGGATCTTCGGACTGGGGCAGAGAGTCAGTGGCAACTATCAGTCTTTTACGGAAGATATTCGAGATAAAATGTTCCGAGCCTATGTCGACCGAACCTGTCTGCCACATCACACCCACCCTTCTCAGGAACGGGAAGACAATTTGTTCAAAGGTTACTTCAAATCCCCTTGTGATTATTGACCTGACAAGGATATCATTTATTGCTTTCTCGTTTAATGCGGTCATGGCCACCACCAGTGTGTCCAGATGGGTGTCTGCATCACTTGTCTCCGTAGTAAGGAGTGCAACCCGGGCAGTAATCTCATCGCCGGTCATTGTTGCGATTTTTGAGATTTTTACATCATGGCGGTGCAGGATGGCGATGTTGATGATCCGAATCAGGTCTTCGTCATCATACCATCTTCGGTTTGTATCAGTGCGGTGGGGCTTGATGATACGGTACCTCCGTTCCCAGATACGGATGGTGCCTGCCCTGATCCCGGTCAGTTTCTCAAGTTCGGCAATAGTGTAGCGGCTCATAGTTTGAACTGTTCCAGGGTTAAATGTAGGTGTTTGTATGGATTTTCAGTCAGATTTGTATACAAAAAAAGCAGCGATGCATTTAAGAACATCGCTGCCTTGACAATCGGGTCATATATTGATGCCTTACGGCAGGAGAACCTTGTTAATCACGTGGATCACACCGTTTGAACCCTGAACGTCAGTTGCAATGATTCCGGTGCTTCCGTTGATTGACGGTGACGGGCTTATTGCGATGCTCAGGGAGCTTCCGTTAAGGGTTGGTACATTGCCTGCCTGAAGCTGGGTGGAGCGAACGTTTCCGCTGACAACGTGGTAGGTGAGGATCGGGGTTAGCTGCGCAGCGGTGAGATCAGCAATGCCTGATACGCCGAGGGTTGTAAAGAGAGCCTGAAAAGCGTCGTTCGTTGGGGCAAAGATCGTAAAAGGACCTGCTGCACTGAGAGCGTTTACAAGGTTAGCCTTGACAACTGCCTGAACCAGGATGCTGAACGCGTCGTTGGCGAGGGCAATATCAACAACCGAAGGGGGAAGCAGAACCTTGTCAATTACATGGATAACACCGTTCTTCACGTCTACGTCAGCAGTGGTGACATTGGTTGTCTTGTTGAGCTTGACACCGGATGCCACATCCACTTTGAGACTAAGGAATGAACCCTGTGAAGGACTCACAGTGTTGTAGTAACCCGTAGAGATCATAGATGATTTTGCTTCGGTACCCAGAACATGATAAAGAAGTATCGGGGTAAGGGTCTCCTTGGTGAGAGCGTCAACGCCGCTGATTCCCAGTTCAGTGAACAGAGCCGTGAAAGCTGCATTCGTGGGAGCAAAAACAGTGAAGTTACCTGTTCCGTTAAGAACATTCACCAGTTCAGCCTTTGTGAGGGCCTGAACAAGGATGGAGAAATTGTTGTCTGAGAGAGCATATTCTGCTATTGTCATATCTGCCACAGGCTTCATCTCTTCTTCTTTTTCCTTTTCACAGCCTGTCATTATAAAGATACCCATCAGGGCAATCATTCCTAAAATAAGTTTCTGCTTTTTCATGATGCTTGATTTTTATTGGTTATTGAATTTTGAACATAAAACATCATGAAAAAAATAATGTTCAAAAAAATGACCAATAAATTATACAAAAAGATGCTGTAATGTGGATCAAAAT